>JAQXGK010000059.1 GCA_029006345.1 Bacillota bacterium | reverse complement strand
ATAGGCTCGACATGGGTTTGCTGCTTCGACACCGAAAAGGCAAAAGAGCTGTTCAACCTGCCCCCGGAGCAACAACCGCTCTGCCTTCTCCCTCTCGGTTATCCTGCGGAAAATGCCGAGCCGAGCGAGCGTCATTCACAGAGAAAGCCGCTTGCAGAAACAACGGTACTGATATAACATATGAACGCAATAATTCAAGACTGAAGCCCGGTCTTAATGCGAGGGTGTCATGTAATAAAAAGAGAGAAGCAGTGCTTCTCTCTTTTTTATTATCCGGTTTAATAAAGGCCGGAAATTGCGCGGCGATACATTCAACCAACGGCGATATTCATACTGCGTCCGTTATCAGCTGTTTTCGAGAATATCGGCTATGCGTATGCAAGCCCTGCCGTCTCCGTACGGATTCGAGGCATGTGCCATTCGGTCATATTCGTCCTTATCCTCGAGCAACTGTTTGAAGGCCGAATATATCACTTGCTCGGTAGTTCCGACAAGCTTGAGAGTGCCTGCGGCAATTCCCTCGGGGCGCTCGGTGGTGTCGCGCATCACAAGCACAGGCTTGCCTAACGAGGGGGCCTCCTCCTGAATTCCGCCGCTGTCGGTCAGAATCAAATATGAGCGGTTGAGCATATTGTGGAACACAAGAACATCCTGAGGCTCGATGATGTGGATTCTGTCATCATTGCCGAATATTTCATTTGCCGTCGAGCGTACAACGGGATTCAGATGTATCGGATAAATAGCTTTTACATCGGGATGTTCGTCGACAATCCGCTTTATGGCGCGAAACATATTTCGCATGGGTTCGCCGAGATTCTCCCGTCGGTGCGCCGTAATCATTATAAGGCGGCTGTCTGACGCCCATTCAAGCTCATGGTTGGTGAAGTCGGACTTGACAGTAGTCTTGAGCGCGTCGATGGCTGTGTTGCCGGTAACATATATGCTTTCCGGGCTTCTTCCCTCTTTAAGCAAATTCTGACGGGCCAGCTCGGTCGGCGCAAAGTTATATTTTGATACAATGCTGACTGCCTGACGGTTGAATTCCTCGGGAAACGGTGAATAGATGTTGTATGTACGCAGACCGGCTTCAACATGACCCACGGCAATTTGCAGATAGTAACAGCAAAGCGCGACAGCGAAGGTGGTTGTAGTATCGCCGTGAACCAGAACTATGTCGGGTCTCTCGGCTTCGAGTACCGGCTTAGCCTTTTCGAGTATGGACGTTGTTACATCAAAAAGCGTCTGTCTGTCCTTCATCACCGCCAGGTCGTAGTCAGGTACAACATTGAATTCCTGCAGTACGGAAGCGAGCATTTCGCGGTGCTGTCCGGTCACGCAAACCTTAGTTACTATACTCTTTCTTGTCTTGAGCTCGTTGACGAGCGGACACATCTTTATTGCCTCCGGGCGTGTGCCGAAGACAAGCATAATTTTCTTCATAACTTGCCTTTCGATAAAGACCTATCAGTCAGCGTACTTTGATGTCACGCCGAGATACTCCTCAAGTGTCAAATTGGAATTATTCAGCGTTGTGGCAAGGTCGACTCCTACATAACGGATGTGCCACGGCTCGTATTTATATCCTGTTACGCTCTCCTTGCCCTCAGGATAACGGATAATAAAGCCGTACTTATAGCAGTTATCTGCCAGCCATTTAGCCTCGGGAGTGCCGGCAAAGGACGAGCTTGCATTATTTACGTCAAAGGCAAGACCGGTCTGATGCTCGGAGTAACCGGGCCGCGCCGAATAACGTTCGGCCTCCTTCTGTCCGTCGCGCTTGACATACTTTTCGTAAAGTCCCTCCTGAGTAGCATACGAACGGTACCCTGAAACGATAAACAGGTTGATATCATCTTCAAGAGCGGCGGATTTCATAATAGCAAAAGCGGAATTTGCGGCACCGTCCACACCGGGAGCATAATCCGCGGGCAGGCCGTAGGTTTTATTTACTATGAGAACGCCGTTAATCGTCGTAGGCGCGGTAATGGTATTTGCGGGTTTGTCATCAACAACCGTTACTTTGCAAACGGCCGTGATTTCCTCATTTGCCGCCGCCTTAACGGTAATATCGCACTCTCCTACGCCCTTTGCCGTTACTCTGCCGTTTTTCTCGACTGTTGCCACATTTTCGTCGCTCGATTCCCAGATTTCGTCCTTATTGTAGCAATCCTCGGGAAGCATGGTAACCATGGGCATATCCTTCTCGCCGACTTTCAAGGTTATTTCGTATTTGTCAAGTTCTATTTTTTCAACCTCGATAAGCGGTATGACTTCTATTTCATATTCAGCCTCAACGTCGCTCTTTTCAAGATATGCGGTAATGGTAGCCTTGCCCTCCGATATACCCTCTATCTTGCCCTTTGTATTTACCTTAACCACGGTATCATCAGAGCTTGTCCACTTGATATCGGTATCTGTAGTGTCCTCGGGATCAAAGGTCACCTCAAACTGCGCGCTGTTGCCGACCGTAAGCTTCTTCTCCTTGCCGAGGTCGATGCTCAGCTTGAGTTTTTCGCAAAGCTTTTCTTCCGTCGTAATCTTTTCGTTGGGGTTTTCGCCGGAAACGGTGACGCTTATCAGCTGCTCCTGCTTCAAATTGGGATTTGTGAGCTTAATCTGTGTTTCGCCGTTTGATACAGCCGTAATGAGTATATAGCTGAAATTCTTTTCGGCATCGCTTTTTGATTCGTCATCCGGCTTTCCGTTGTCTGTTGCGGTCGCAATCTTTGAGTCGGTGGATTCAAATGCGATGTTGTTGTCATCCGCCTTATTTATCGGTTCGAGGTTTGCCTTTACAAGCACGGACTCACCGACGGCGAGATTGACCAAATATCCATCCTTCGCAGAATTAGTAAATTTTCCTGTTGCAAGCGTCTTGTCTACTGCCTGAACATTAATACGGTAAACCGTAGTATCACGGTTGATAAAACAAACGACAACTATGATTGCCACAAGCACGACGGCAGCGGAAATCACAATAGCCTTATACTTATTATCCAAACGGTTCCAAAGGCTCTTTCTCTTTTTTGCCGAAGAGGCTTTTTGAGGTCTAACATTTCTGTTTGCCATAAACCAATCTCTCCTTATCATCATACATACGGACCAATCGAAAAAAAGGGATATCAGTCCTTATCAGATGAATTATATCACATAGTTTTGCTTTTTTCAATTATATTCTGCTTGCTGATTGACAAACATTAGTGGCAATAATATAATTGTATTGAAACAGGAGGGGCAGTATTGCAATACTTATATGCATTGCCGAAACGTAATATAAATGAAAAACAGTAAAATTATCAAAATTGCCTGTGCCGGAGACAGCATTACGGAAAACGGATATCCCGCAAATTTGCAGAGAATGCTCGGCGACGGTTATGAGGTAGTGAATTTCGGCGTTTCCGGTTCAACCAACCTCAAAGGCGGCACCGACCACAACAGCGTTGACTGCGACTACAGACACAAGGAGCTGTACCGCGCAAGTCTCGGTTTTAATCCCGACATAGTAATACTAATGCTCGGCACAAATGATTCCAAGACAATGAACTGGGACAGACTGGGCGGTAACTTTGTCGACGACTATCTCGAGCTTATAGACACCTACAAATCCCTTGACAGCGTGAAAAAAATCTATTTGTGCACACCTCCCTGCGCCTTCTCAACTGCATATGAAATAAGTCCTACGGCAGTCGAGCGCGAAGTCACCGTAAAAGTACGTGAAACGGCAAAAATCG
This sequence comes from Bacillota bacterium, assembly GCA_029006345.1. Taxonomy (GTDB): domain Bacteria; phylum Bacillota; class Clostridia; order Oscillospirales; family SIG627; genus SUG1173. Next base: position 3,171 of record JAQXGK010000059.1, on the reverse strand, counting down.
CCGGGCTCGAAATAATCGACATATACTCTGCCACAAAAGGACTGGAAAGCGAATTTGAAGACGGGATTCACCCGTCCACGGAAAAGTGCCGCGACGCCATTGCCGCCGCCTGTGCCGATGTCGTACGCAAATATAATATATAGACGATAACTGAAAGGAAAACAAATAAATGAGTGAAAATTGCAATCATGATTGCTCCTCCTGCGGGGCAAACTGCTCTGAAAGACAGCCTGAAAGCCTTATCGAAAGCCTGAACGAATTTTCAAGCGTAAAAAAGGTGATCGGAGTTGTCAGCGGCAAAGGCGGAGTCGGAAAATCTCTGGTCACCTCTCTCTGCGCAGACGCAATGCAGAAAAGCGGCGCGCACAGCGCAATTCTCGATGCCGATATAACGGGGCCGTCTATCCCGAAAATGTTCAGGATACACGAAAGAGCCGTCAGCAACGGAAGCGCACTCATCCCCTGCACGACCAAGGGCGGAATAGATGTGATGAGCATAAATCTTCTGCTCGAAAACGAAACCGCTCCGGTTGTATGGCGCGGGCCGGTCATTGCCGGCACGGTAAAGCAGTTCTGGACCGATGTCATATGGAATGATGTTGACTATATGTTCGTAGACATGCCTCCCGGAACAGGAGATGTTCCGCTGACCGTTTTCCAGTCACTGCCGGTTGACGGAATCATCATCGTCACAAGCCCTCAGGAGCTGGTTTCCATGATAGTCGAAAAGGCGGTCAACATGGCGCGCCTTATGAACATTCCCATACTCGGCATTGTGGAAAATATGAGCTATGCGCTCTGCCTGGACTGCGGCAAGAGGATACAGATATTCGGAGAAAGCCATATCGACGAGGTCGCAAAAGCAAACGGCATCGAGGTTCTCGAGCGCTTGCCAATCGACCCGTCCATCGCAAAAGCCTGTGACGCCGGCGAGCTTGAGAGCTTGAATCTCAAGCTGTCCGACAAGCTTATTAACGCAATCAAAGGAATATAAACGAACAAATCCGGAAGCCATGCTTCCGGATTTGTTTTATTTATTCTTCTTTATTACCTTCATACGGGAAAACTCCTCCCTCTCCTTTTCAGATAGGGATTCTGTTATCTCTTTAATCTGCCGCTCAAAGCGCGGGATTACAATATTTTCGAGCGCATTGGCGCGCTTTTGCGTTTTCTTAATGGCGGCGGCAAGACGGTACACGCTGTTTTCCACCTCGGCAAGACGGACAGTAAGCTGCTTGACCTCGGAAAACTTGACATACGCATCATCAAGGAATGAATTGGTTTGCTCGTAACCGTAATAATTCTGCGGCTTTGGAGCGGCGACAGACACAACCGGAAGTTCGGCACCCATCATGCTCTTGAAATCAACTGTCAGACTGTTGTCTATCGGAACAGCCTCCGCGGCGTCATCCACTATACCGAGCGTAATATTCGCTCTCTGCAAAGCGGCGTATGCCTCGGCATAAGTCTTATTTATACCCGACTGAATGTGATTTGCCTCGTCCACATGACTCATCAGCTCGCGCAAGAGAATATTGTTCTTTCGGTCGAGAAGCTCATATCCTCTTTGGGCAAGCTCAAGCGACTTCTTCAGCTTTATAAGGTTGCCCTTTGTCGCGTACACCTGTGCCATCGCCAAATCTCCCTTCCGTCAAAAATTTGCGCGTTACTCCGTGGCTTTATAATGCTTCTCCAGCAATTCGTCGTCAACGCGGTCAAGCTCGGATTTCGGAAGCATAGACAAAAGCTCCCAGCCGAGGTCGAGACTTGTGTCAAGCGTTCTGTTTTCCTCGCCCTGTCCGACAAAGCGTCTTTCAAACGCTTTTCCGAACTCAATATACTTTTTATCAATCGGAGAAAGCTCGTCCTCGCCGATAACCGCAGCAAGTGAGCGGGCGTCCTGCACCCTGGCGTAGCTTGCAAAAAGCTGATTGGCAAGCGCCGAGTGGTCGGCTCTCGTACAGCCCTCGCCTATACCGTCCTTCATAAGGCGGGAAAGCGACGGAAGCACGCTGATAGGAGGATATATCCCTGCGCCGTCAAGCGTTCTGTCCAGTACTATCTGACCCTCTGTAATGTACCCTGTCAGGTCGGGAACCGGATGAGTAATGTCATCGTTCGGCATGGTCAAAATAGGAAGCTGAGTGACTGAGCCGGGCTTGCCCTTAATCATGCCGGCGCGCTCATACAACGAAGCAAGGTCGGAATACAAATACCCCGGGTAGCCCTTACGGCTGGGGATTTCGCCCTTTGACGAGCTGAATTCACGGCAGGCCTCGGCATACGAGGTCATATCCGTCATAATAACGAGAATATGCATTCCAAGCTCAAAGGCCAGATACTCCGCGCAGGTAAGCGCACAGCGCGGCGTCAGAATACGCTCTATAACCGGGTCGTTTGAAAGATTGAGAAACATTACCACCTTATTGAGAACACCGTATTTCTCAAACGAGCGGCGGAAGTAATCCGCGTCGTCATTTTTAACTCCCATTGCCGCGAAAACAACTGCAAAATCCGAGCCGTCGTCCTCCGAAAGCTTCGCCTGACGGACTATCTGCACCGCAAGCTCATTATGCTTCATTCCGGCGCCGCTGAAAATAGGCAGTTTCTGACCGCGGATAAGCGTTGTAAGGCAGTCGATGGCGGAAATGCCGGTGTTGATGTAGTTTCGCGGATACTCTCGCGATACCGGGTTTATCGGCATCCCGTTGATATCGCGTTTTATAACCGGGTAAACCTCGCCCATTGAGTCTATGGTGCGGCCGGCGCCGTCGAAAATTCTGCCGAGTATTTCAGGTGAAAGCGCCATTTCCATAGGATGGGCGGTCAGCACGGTGCGCGTATTTATCAAAGACACTCCCTGCGTTCCCTCGAACACCTGAATTACGACGCGCTCTCCGTCAATCTGCACGATTCGTCCGGTTCTTTTTGTGCCGTTGTCGAGCCTAAGCTCTACGATTTCTTCAAAGGACGCCTCAGGTACGCCGTCAAGAACTACGAGCGAGCCGCTGATTTCGGAAAGACCGATATGCTCCAATATCAATTTTCGGCGCCTCCCTTGCTGTTGATTATTCCGTCCACGATATCGTCGATGTTTTTCATGTACTCGTCAAACATCTCTGGTCTGTCATTGGGAATATCGTACTTCATCCTGATAAGTTTATCATAAAC
>JAQXGK010000058.1 GCA_029006345.1 Bacillota bacterium | reverse complement strand
TGCAATGGTCGCTATACCGCAGGCAAGACCGTCGAGCCCGTCAATAAGATTGACTGCGTTCGTCAGACCGACAATCCACAAAACAGTCACGGGAATGCTGAACACCCCAAACTCAATTGTGCGGCCGAAAATCGAAATATGTTCTATTGCGTTTCCGCAAAGAATCGGTATAAACGAGGCAATTATCTGAAACAGCAATTTAAGCCACGGCGAAAGCGCAAAAATATCGTCAACAAAACCAAGCGCAACTATAACAAGCGCGCCGAGCAAAAGACCGCAAATCTGGATATTAATATCGCTGAAAATCAGCGTTCCGGAGCAAAATGCGATAAAAATCGCCAGTCCGCCGAGTCTGGGTATGGCTCTCGAGTGCATTCTGCGGTCATCCTTCGGGACATCGATAGCCTTGACCTTAACAGCAAGCAACATAACGATAGGCGTTATTACATATGAAATCAGCGCCGAAAAAACCAATGCCAGCAAGCCGAAAATCAGCGGATAATTTATATCACTCATTATTCTTGTCCATCCTTATAAAAGAGGTTGCTTTCCCCGCCGCTTTATCTCGGCTGCGGATAAAAGCCCACCTTTCTATATACCTTTGCAAGCGTTTTGTAGGCTATTCTCGACGCGGCCTCTGAGCCCTTTTTCATTATGTCTTCAAGATAAGCCTTGTCATCTACTATCTCTTTGTATCTATTCTGAACGCCGTCGAGCATATCTGCACATGCCTCTCCGACAGCAAGCTTGAAATCACCGTAGCCTCGGCCGTCAAACTCCCTCTCTATCTCTGCAACAGTCTTGCCTGTAAAGCAGGAGTATAGGTTAATAAGGTTTGTAATTCCCGGGCGAGCCTCGTCGTATTTTACAAGCGCTTCGCAGTCGGTAACTGCCTTTTTGAATTTCTTGATTATATCGTCCCTCGAATCGAGCAAAGATATGTAAGCGAGCGGATTGGGGTCGGATTTGGACATTTTCTTCTCCGGCTCCTGCAAAGACATAATCTTAGTACCCTCTTTAGTTACATATTCCCGCGGCATGGTAAAGGTAGGAGAATAAGCCGAATTGAAACGCTGTGCGATAGTGCGGGCAATTTCTATATGCTGCTTCTGATCTGCTCCCACCGGAACCAGATCGGTGTTATACAGCAAAATGTCAGCCGCCATCAGAACGGGATAGGTAAACAATCCTGCGTTTACATTTCCGGTATTCTTGGCAGATTTGTCCTTGAACTGAGTCATGCGGGAAAGCTCGCCGAACATTGTATTGCAGGAAAGCACCCACGAAAGCTCGGCATGCGCCGGAACCTGACTCTGAACGAACAGCACGACCTTTTCGGGATCAACTCCGCAGGCGATATAAATCGCCATTGTTTCAAGGGTTCTTCTTCTGAGCAGAGCCGGCTCCTGCTTAACTGTTATAGCGTGCATGTCCGCAACGCAATATATGCAGTCAAACTTATCCTGAAGATCTACCCAGTTTTTTATCGCTCCCAAGTAGTTGCCGATAGTAAGATTTCCGCTCGGCTGAGCCGCGGAAAAAATAGTTTGCTTTTTTGCTTCTGTTTCCATATTAGATAACCCTTTCGGTTTATTTCATAAAGTCGCGCATAACCTCGGAAAGAATCCTGATTCCCTCTGTTATCTGTGCGTCGGTGGGTGTTGAATAATTGAGTCTGAAGCCGTTGGACGGCTTGTTGGAATCGGGATTGAAGGTAGAACCGGGAACTATAGCGACCTTGCGCTTGAGTGCTTCGCGTGCGAGAGCCGCGGAATCGTAGCCCTCAGGCATAGCCGCCCACACGAATATACCGCCCTCCGGACGCGTGAAGGTAATGCTGTCGTCGAAATACTTCTCCATAGCATCAATCATCAGGCCGCACTTTCTTCCGTAAAGCTTTCTGACCTCAGCGATATGTGCGTCAAGGTCATAATTGTCGATGTACTGACTGCACACCATCTGGAAGAATATATTTGAATGAACGTCATTTGTCTGCTTGCAGACCACCATCTTCTGAACTATCTCCTGCGGTGCGCAGACAAAGCCTATTCTCATGCCTGCCGACAAAATTTTTGAGAACGATCCGGAATAAATGACTATTCCCTCCTCGTCAAAGCTCTTGATAGGCGGGACATCCTCTCCTGCAAATCGAAGCTCTCCGTAGGGATTATCCTCGAGTATCACCACGCCGTATTTGCGGCAAAGCCGGTACACAGCCTTTCTCTTTTCCAGCGAGGTCGTCTTTCCGGTGGGATTCTGAAAGGTGGGGATGATATAGAGAAGCTTTGCATTTTTCTCTTTTTTGAGTACGTTTTCAAGGCCCTCGAGTGAGATTCCGTCTTCCTCAAGGTCTACTCCGACAAGCCGTGTGCCGTATGAACGGTAAGCGTTAAGCGCTCCGATAAAGCTTGGATTTTCGCAGATCACCACATCGCCCTCGTTGCAGAGCACCTTGCAGGCAAGGTCGAGTCCCTGCTGACCTCCGGTCGTAATTATTGTCTCGTCATTCTCGCGGCCGATTGAAAACTTATCCTTGAGACGGGCGGCAACCTGATCCCTGAAATGCGTTTTGCCCTCTGTAACGCTGTATTGAAGCGCCTCGGTAGCAAGTGAACTGTCGCTGAAAATCTTGTCGGCAATCTTCTTAATATCCTCTGTCGGGAATGACTCCGCAGCCGGATTTCCTGCCGCAAAGGCTATGATAGACGGGTCGGTCAACGACTTGAATATCTCTCTTATTGCGGACGGCTTAAGCCCGCTCACCTTATTTGAAAATCTGTATTCCATAATGAAACCGTTCCTTTCAGTACAGTATTATGCAAAAATATTATCTGTCGTCAAAGCTTATGTATTCGGCAAATAAATCGTTGAATTCTTCAATTTCGTTCAAATCTATCAATCGGCTGTTTTTGCGTATATATTCGAGCTTCTTCGAAAAGGCGCGCTCGGTCAGCGACCTCACAGCGCCCGACAAAGCGCTGTTTCCGGCAGGTACGGCTCTCTTTTCAAGCTCACGGGGGATGATGCCGCAGCGCACTGCCGAGCTGATATTAATTTTGTCGCCGAAGCCGCCCGAAAGATACATTCTTCTGACCGTTTTGATATCGCCCGCACACAGCCTTACTGCTGTGCAGACAGCGCTTTTTGCAAGCTGCAGCGCTCTTATATCCGCTCCGTTTACCGAAATATCACTGTCAGATATCGGCTTGAAAATCAGTCTGCCGTTGCCGTCGACAGCGGTATATTTGCCGTCGGTTGCCGTAAGACGGCCGTCGCTTGTGCAAATACCGGTATCCAGCATCACCTTGAGCGCATCTATTATACCGCTTCCGCAAAAGCCGCAGGGCTTAGCGCCGCCGAGCGATTCGCAGTGTATTTCTCCGTCTTCTTCGGTCACCCTGCATACGGCTCCGTCAACCGCCGCACAGCCGAAGGATAATCCTGCTCCCTCGAACGCAGGCCCGGCCGCCGCAGAGCAGTAATTAAAACTGCCGTTCTGCCTTACGCATATTTCGCCGTTTGTACCCATATCTAGCAGCATATCGCCGTCATTTTCAAGCAAAAGTGCCGCGCCGTACAGCGCGTCCGAGCCAAAAAAGGCCGACAGAAACGGCGTTATCTCAAGGCTTGCGTTTTTACAGTCTATATCGAAATCCGTCGCCTTGAATAAACCGGAAATATCCTCGGTTTCAAACGGATACTGACCGAGGGGCTCGGGATTCTTACCGCAAAAAATGTATTCCATGACGGTGTTTCCGACCACCGTAATTTTTTCTATCGCGTCGGTATTATCCGTCAGTTCCCGTACTGCCTTACTCACTGCCGTCCTGATAAGAGAGGTCTGCTTGGTCAGAGCCGTCTTGTCCTTGCTTATCGCATGGATACGGCTGATTACATCCGAGCCGAATTCAGCCTGCGGATTGACCGATGCGACAGTTTTGACAACCTCTCCGCGCTCTGTATCCACCAGAGCGCAAAACAGCGTAGTGGTTCCGATATCTACAGCTACCGCGTTCCCCGACGACTTAAAGCCTGCACGCTCTTCGAAGATATATCCGCGCTTTTCCAGCACTATTTCACAGTCTCCGAGTATTTTAGCTCTGCAGGCAAGCCTGAACCCGGGTTCGAGACCGACTTCCCTTTCGTCAGGCTCGGAAAGCTCTCCGCGCGCCGAAACCCGGCACTTTCCGCACAGACCTTCCCCGCCGCACGGCATATACAGAGATTCCGAAAGACCGTTTCTCATGAGAAATCCGGCTATAGTTTCGTTTTCTGCTTCGCGGGCCGTCAATATGCACTTGTCACCGGAATAAACCTTTACCATGCACTCGGTACGCTCCGAAAACAGTATTTTTCACAACATAAAAAACGGCAATAATTACTGTCTGCCGCATTGACGGTATTATATCATTCAAGGCGAAAAAAGTCAACTGCGGCAAGGCTATTCAAAAAACTTCGGAAAATATCGTTTTTTCTCTTGATTTCCTTTTCAATTTATGATATAGTAGTAAAGCTATTTGAGTATATGAGTCGTACAGGAGGTGTTATAAATGGCAAAGTGCGATATTTGCGGAAAGTCACTTAAGTTTGGAATGCAGGTTTCTCATTCACACATCAGAACAAGCAGAACCTGGAAGCCCAATATCAGAAAAGTAAAGGCTGTAATCAACGGTGCTCCCAAGAGAGTTCACGTTTGCTCCAGCTGCCTTCGTTCCGGCAAGGTAACCCGAGCTATCTGAAGTTTACATACAAACTTTATATTCAAAAAAGTCAACGGTATTGCCGTTGACTTTTTTATTGCCTTATTATCTGACCTTCAGGCTCTTTAGATACGCCTTCTGCTGCTCAGTCAACCTGCGGCTCTCGCAGGATTTCTGTATAGCCTTGTTGTGCGTCCATGTGTCGAGCCGTCGGTTTTCCAAAAACGGCAATGCCGCCCGGTACTGCTTTGCAAGTGCCGTCGCGAAAAACCATGCCGTCATCATATTGACATAATACCGGTCCGACCTCACCTGTGCCGCAATCTCGAGATACTCGGTCCGAAATTTATCGTCGAGATAAAACGTCATAAGCATCTCTATGCCGAAGCGAACCGTATAAGTGTCGCCCGTGGCGATCCAACGCTCAATATGTTCAATAAGCTTGTTTGTTTTTTTTGCAAAGACCTTCGGACGGATAAGGTCGCAGGTAGCCCAATTGTTAATATACGGCAGGAATCTGTCGAGCTGTTCGACGGCGAGCTCGAAATTATTCTGCCTTTCGACTATCATGCCGTGAAGATTATTCTCCTCGTAGTATCTGTGCGGCAAAATATCGGTAAAGCAGTCAGCATACGGCGTTTTTATAAGCTCTTTTGAAAAAGCACGAAGCGCCGGCGTGCGAACACCGATGACCTCGACCGGCGATACGGTAGGCATAAGCTTACACTGAAAAAGCCTGTATTTTTCGTCCTGCATAGAAAAAAGCTTATCTTGCACAAATGACTGCACATCCATTTTTATTTCAGTCGACACAGCGTTCACTCCTTTGCTCTTATTAGGACAAATAACCCTATGTTTTTCAACCCCAAAAAAATTCATATAGCCGCTTGACCCGAATTTTTCCGATAACCGGTGCCGCGCGGGAGTCATGAATAAATTCCAAACAAATAGAGACAGATTGCGAAGCTGTCACTTTTTTCTTTTACGCATAGCCGTACTTTTTTCTGTTTGCGGCAAAAATGATTGCAGTAAAAATAAAGGTCAGCGCCTCGGCGCAGAAAACGGAAAGCCATATTCCGTCTATACCTATCAGCTCAGGCAGTATAAGCACAGCAGCAAGCTGAAATACAAACATTCTCAAAACCGATATGATTGCAGAAATAAGGCCGTTGCTGAGAGCTGTAAAAAACGAAGAAGCGAATATATTAAAGCCGCACAACAAAAAAGACAGAGAATACAGCGTCATTCCCCGCGCAGTCATACTCATAAGCTGTCGGTCATAGCCGACAAACACTATTGACAGCGGCTTTGACAGCGCGATCCCTGCGGCAGTCATGGCAATCGCAGTAATTGCGGTAAGAAAAACGCTCTTGCGGAACATGTTTTTAAGCTCGCCGGTATTGCGGGCGCCGTAATTGTAGCCGACAATCGGCGCTGTGCCGACCGCATATCCGAAAAAGAAGCCCAAAAAAATCAAATTCACATACATAATGACGCCGTAAGCAACTATTCCGTCCTCTTGAGCTATTTCGAGAAGCCGTGCATTATACAGCATACTGATAAACGAAATCGATATGTTTGTCAGCATCTCCGAGAAGCCGTTTGAGCAGGCTCGCGCGAGCGGCCGTTTTTCCGGCTTGACCCGGTACAGTCTCAACAGACTGTTTTTATTATGAGTAAAGTAAACAAGCGGTATAACCGCGCCTACAGTCTGGCTGATAACGGTAGCCAAAGCCGCACCGAAAACTCCCATGTCAAACAAATAAACGAGAACAAAGTCCAGCACCATATTTGTAAGGCCCGAAGCCACCGTCACTGCAAGTCCCAATTTCGGTTTCTCTGCAGTTACAAGGAAGCTCTGGAAGCAGTTTTGCAGCATAAACGCGACAGATCCGACACAAATGGTTCTGCCGTAGATCACGCATTCCTCGAGCATCGCATCAGTCGCGCCAAGCAAAAGCGATACCTTCCGCATGAATATAAATGCCACGGAAGACACCGTAATACCTGCAATGCATACTGTTATAATCAGCATCGAAAAATATCTGTCGGCGTCCTTTTTCTTGCCCTGTCCGAGAGTTTTTGACACCAGCGCCGAACCGCCGGTGCCTATCATAAAGCCGAACGAGCCGATTATCATAAGCACCGGCATAACGAGGTTTACAGCCGCAAATGCATTCTTGCCGGCTACATTGGAAACGAAAAAGCCGTCGACAATGCTGTATATCGACGTGACAATCATCATAACTATTGTAGGATAGACAAACCTCAACAGTCTTGAATATGAGAAATGGTCAGATATCTTAATATTTGTCATGTTTCTTACCCACTGTCTTAAAAAGCAGCTCTGACATTACAAGCATAACAGCCGCAAATACTGCGAGAAAAAGCGGATACAGCCCGAGCGAAATATGCCGTGCAATCAATCCGAACAACGGAGGCACAAAGGTACTGCCCGTATATGCGCTCGCCATCTGAATACCTATAATAGCCTGTGAGTTCTCTGCTCCGAAATTTGCCGGAGTCGCATGAATAACGCTCGGATATATCGGCGCACAGCCGAGTCCTACCGTTATCAGCCCGCAAAGTGGAAAAAAGCCTGATTGCACCGGCAAACCGATAAGCAAGATTCCCACCGACACCAGTATAACGCCAAAGCGTATAAGCCGCCTGTCTCCTATCCTGTCGGCGACAAAACCGCATACAAACCGTCCGCATGTGATACCTATATAGAAAAGCGAAGCAAAGCTTGCGGCAGTTTCGGCAGCAATAGCGCGCTGCCCGACAAGATAACTGCTTGCCCACAGACCGGTGGTTGATTCCACCGCGCAGTATGCGAAGAAGGTCAAAAGAACGAACGCCACGCCGCGAATGCGAAGCGCGCCGATCAACCCCAGCGGCTTTTCATGGGCAACCTGACCGTCCTCAGCGCTTTGTTTTTTCCACAGCGGCAAGCTGAGAAACAACACGGCGGTAAGTATAATCTGTAACACCGATACCCATCTATAGCCCATATTCCAGCCGTTACCCGACGACAGCGCATAACCCATGATGTACGGACTGACAGCCGCGCCCACTCCCCAAAAGCAATGAAGCCAGCTCATATGCCGCGAAGCGTAATTCAGGGCAACATAATTATTCAGCGCGGCATCCACAGCTCCCGCACCGAGGCCGTACGGAACAGCCCATATGCAAAGCAAAAAGAATCTGTCCGACACAGAAAATCCGAACAGCGCCGCAGCCGTAGTCAACACGCTGAATGCCGTGACAGGACCCGCGCCGAACCTTTTTGTCAGCCGGTCGGACAGAAGACTTGATATAATTGTACCGCCGGCAATTATCATAGAGACTATACCGGCAAATGATACCGAAACACCGAGCTCGTTGTGCATTACCGGCCAAGCCGAACCCAGCAGAGAGTCCGGCAGTCCGAGGCTGATAAACGCAACATATATTACGGCAAGTAGAAGTGAAAACATAAATACTCCGTCTGCATCTTCGGCACGCGCAATGTATTATTGCTTGCCTTTATCGGTTGTGCCGCACCTTCCGCTTTCTTTGCAGGCACTCTTGCACTCAGAGCAGCCCGAACAGCAGCCGCCCTTTTTCTTTTTGAAGAAAGAGCAATATACGGCTGCCGCAAAGCATACGGCAACAACACCGAGGATTATATAATCTATCAGCGTCATTTATATCACAACCTTTCAATCATAGCAAAATTAATATCACTTTACAGCAAAATTGCAATTCTGTACACTAAAAAAGCACAAAGCCATGCCACACTACACTGACAAATCATTATACCCACAGTCTTTTTGACCGACGAAAGTTCTCGCTTAATAACCGAAACAGCCGCAACGCAAGGTGTATAAAGCAGTGTAAACACAAGAAAGCTGATGGCAGACGCAGGAGTAAACAACGTGGACAGAGCGCCTGTTCCGAGCAGTACCTGAATGGTGCTTACAACAGCCTCCTTTGCCACGAACCCCGAAATGAGCGAGGTCGAGATTCTCCAGTCGCCGAAGCCGAGCGGCTTGAATATCGGCGCTATAAAGCGTCCGACAGACGCCAGCATACTCTTTGAGGAATCTGTCACAAAGTTAATGCGCGAATCAAAAGACTGGAAAAACCATATAATGACGGTTGCAACAAAAATGACGGTAAACGCCTTGTGCAGGAAGTCCTTTGCCTTATCCCACATCAGAAGCAATACGTTCTTCGCACCGGGCAAACGGTAATTCGGCAGTTCCATCACGAACGGAACCGGCTTGCCGCGAAAGGCAGTATGCTTGCCGATGAGCGCCACAATGATTCCCACGGCAATGCCGAGCAAATACAGCCCGAGCATAACAAGTGCTTTGTACTTGGCAAAAAAGAAATCGGTAAAGAAGGCATAAATCGTAATTTTTGCCGAGCACGACATAAACGGAATCAACATAACCGTCATTCGCTTGTCGCGCTCGCTCGACAAAGTTCTCGTCGCCATTACGGCAGGAACTGAGCAACCGAATCCTATCAGCATAGGAACTATGCTTCGACCCGAAAGTCCGATACGGCGCAAAAGCTTATCCATGACAAAGGCTATACGCGCCATATATCCCGTATCCTCAAGAACAGACAGGAAAAAGAACAGCACTACTATTATGGGCAAAAAGCTGAGAACACTTCCCACGCCTGCGAAAATACCGTCAACCACAAGACTGCGTACAACTTCATTCGTACCGAAAGCCACCAGTCCTCTGTTCACAAGCTCGGCCAATGCGCCGATACCGAGATCCAAAAGGTTTGAAAGCGCCGCGCCAATTACATCAAATGTCAACCAAAAGATGAGAAGCATAATGCCGATAAAAACCGGAATAGCGGCATATTTACCCGTCAGCACGCGGTCAATGCGCACACTTCTGATATGCTCGCGGCTGTCCTTACACTTGACGACAGATTCCGCACACACCCTCTCAATGAAATCGTAGCGCATCTGGGCAATCGCCGCATTTCGGTCGAGTCCGCAGTCATTCTCCATCTCAACCACCGTGTGCTCCAAAAGCTCTATCTCATTATTGTCAAGTCCGAGCTTTTCCGTCATCGGCCGGTCACCCTCAATGAGCTTTGTAGCCGCGAAGCGCGGAGAAACGCCGATATTTTCGGCGTGGTCTTCGACAAGATGAGTGACCGCATGAATACAGCGATGAATGGGTCCCGACGGACAAAAGTCGTAAACCTTGGGCTGTATTTTCTTGCGTGCCACAGTCAGGGCTTGCTCTATAAGCTCGGAAATACCCTCGTTCTTTGCCGCGGAAATCGGCACGACCGGTATGCCTATCGCCTCGCTCATTTTGTCAACATCAACAGAACCGCCGTTAGAACGGACCTCATCCATCATATTGAGCGCAAGCACCATCGGTATCTTGAGCGAAATCAGCTGAAGCGTCAGATACAGGTTTCGCTCAATATTGGTAGCGTCTATAATATTTATGATTCCGTCCGGATGCTCATTCAGAATAAAATCCCGGGTGACAATCTCCTCGTTTGTATACGGCCTTATTGAGTAAATGCCCGGCAGATCAACTACAGAATCAGAGGGAGATGTTTTTATTTTACCAATCTTTTGATCTACCGTTACTCCCGGAAAATTGCCGACGTGCTGATCAGACCCGGTCAGGGCGTTAAACAGCGTAGTTTATCCGCAGTTATGATTTCAGGCAAGCGCAAAAATCATTTGTCCTCGACCTCCTGAACTGTGATGTTTTTTGCATCGTCCTTACGCAGTGTCAGCTCATATCCGCGAAGTCTCAGCTCAAGCGGATCGCCCATCGGCGCCGTTTTGGCGACAACAACTTTTGTTTTGGGTATAAGTCCCATGTCAAGAAGACGGCACCTAAGCTCTCCTTCACCGCCTACCGCAGTGATTACCGCCTGCCTGCCTATAGCGAGTTTATCAAGTGTCATAATACTTTTCTCCCGGTCAACATCCGTGACATCAAATCTTCGGGTTAGCCTAAACTAACCGATATCATGGTATCACATGCTTCATCCGCCGTCAAGCAATAATTACTGTTTTTCTGATTTTCGGTGATTTCAACTAATGATAATTTTCCTCAGTTTTTCTATTGGCGGTATTACCAAAAATACACCCGACCGCCGGTCTCTTTCCCATTATGCACCTTTTCTGCCGCAGTCAAAAAAGGACATTGATGAAAAACCCCGTCAGTACGGCAAAAGCCTTACTGACGGGACAGATCCAATTATGTAGCGCTGAACGCCGGCCAATATTTAAGCATAACATAGCACAATACGGACATCAGTACGATTACTATTACCGTCAGCTTCCAGCCCTCTTTAAGCATGTACTTCGGAGAGAGACCGTATCCGACGGGAATAGCGCGAATAGATGTCGGAAGCATAAAGGAAAGATTCACTCCGACACTGGCAATGTAAATATAAGGGATCGGGTTTTTACCAATGCCGTGAATGATAGAAATAACAATCGGAATACTGATGGCCGCGGTAGCGGTATTGGACGTGACGTCGGAAAGTATAATTGTCACGGCAACAATTACCAGTACTGTGACAAATCCTCCTGTCAAACCGAGATTTGATACCGCGTTGCCTATGCACTTGGCGGCGCCGGATTTATTGATCAAAGTTCCTGCCGCAAGACCGCCGGCAAATATGTAAATCAGCTCCCATACGATTTTTGTCTGAACGTTTTTCCATACCATAAGGCGCTTTCCGCCCCCAGAGGTGATAAGGAACGAAAGAATAGCGCATACAATAAAAGCATACGCAGGCTTAAGTCCGGGCAGGTACGACTGATACAGCTGCCTTGTGAAAGAGAGAACGGTGGCTGTCAGAAACATGGCAAGCGAAAGCTTTTCTTCCCTGCTCATACGCGGCATTTTTTTGTATTCTTCAATGAAATACTGCTTTGAGCCGCCGAGAGAATCGTCCTTCTTGACGTCGCGCAGCATAAATACAATGTTTGAAATAAGAAGGACCAGCATTATCGGGAAAAAGCGGACAACCCACGAAGTATACATATATTCGCTTTCGGTGAGCTGCTGGATATAATCAACCGTAACAAGATTCATGGCTCCGCCGAGCGGCGACGCAAGACCGCCGACGCCGGCGGCATATGCAATATACAGTAAGAGCTTTGAGCCCTTCCTGCTATTGGCTATATCGCCCTCACCGGCAAATTTCAGCATTGACACGGCAATGGGCGTCACCGTGGCGCAAACTACCGAGTTAGGAAGCACCGAGGACAGCGCGGCAGACAGAACAAACCACAAAACAAGCTGTTTTCTGAAGTTGCTTCCCACAAGCCCGAGAAACTTAGCGGCAATCCTTCTGTCCAGACCTGTTTCCTCCCAGGAGACCGTGATTATTGAAGCGCCGAGCAGAAGAAGTATTGTCTCGGAAGCGTAATTTGCTATGACGTCGCTCATATCCGTCATGGTGATAAAGGCATTAACTGCAATCGGCAAAAAGGCCGTGACGGCATAATCGACCGGCGCCGTTACCCACCAAAACGCCATCCAAGCAACCGTACCGATTGCCGCGCGCGGCAAGCGTATCAAATATCGACGACGGTATCGCAAGGCAGGCAAGCGCAAACAGCGCAGGACCCATCAAAAGATAAATAATTCTTCTTTTTTGCGTCATTGTAGCTCCTTTTTCCGAAATCATGCGTTCAGGCTGTATGTGTTTTTAACAAAGTCTGCACCGATGGGCGAAATGATCTGATTATTTCCATAGGAATCGGTTATCACAAGCTTTGACTGAATGAACCTTATCATTTCCGACATCTTTTCCGGATCGCGTTCAACAAGGACGGATATTTCGCCTGCGCGGTGCTTTATATCCCCGGTAGGCTCTATCTCGTCGCCGACAAAGTGGCGCTGCTGTATGTCAAGAACGTTAGGATGCTTTGAAATCTCCTCAAGTCCGTCGAAACGGGCAATCTTACCCGGTCCGACATTTATCATATACTGTATGGCGCACTTCCCGTCGAGGTCATAACACCCTTCGATCTTTCCGCCGAAATCTTCAATCTCTCCCCCGACGACATATGAAATAATGCTCTTCATAAGATCGACGCCTGTCGCCGCTTTTGTTATTCGCTCGTACTCATTGCCAGGGAAACGGATGCCCGGGTCGTACATGCGCACCGTATTCCCATCGACAAAGCCCTGCATGAATACCGGCCCGTTTTTTATGCCGAGCCGACGAATCATCCCCTTGACTCTTTCGTCGACATATTTTAAGTACATTCCTATATAACGCGAAGGCTGAATGGTGCATATCAGCTGACGGTTGAGGTTATCCTCTTTTCTTCCGGGATATCTGTCCCCAAGGCTGACAAGCGTGGGAACGCCGTCTTTAACAAGGTAGGAGATGGTCAAATCCTGATTGTCAGCCATATATCGCTCAATCAGAACCTTACCGTCGCTTGATTCGCTCTTTGCTTCACGAACGGCCTCATAAACATCATTTTGGTTACTGCAAACAGTACAGCCGCGCGAGCCACGGCTGTCGCTCGGCTTTACCAGGACGGGATAAATGATTCTGCCGGCGGCGAGGTCCTCCTCAGTATACTCAGGAATGGTATCAACTCCGCTGTCTCGGCAGAGCTTCTTAAATACCTTCTTATTTGTCAGAGCAAGCACCTGAGACCGGTCGCCGAAGGTCGGCAATCCAAGCCGCTCCGCTATCTGCTGAGCCGGCTTTTGAGTAGGATCGATGCAAAAGCCGAGAACACCGTCGATATCATTCTTGCGTCCGTATTCTACAAGGCCGTCTATATCAAAAATATTATTCATTATGCTTTCGTCGGCGATGAGCTTTGCCGGCGAATCAGGCAGATAGTCCGCAACCACGGTGTATATGCCCATCTCTCGGGCAGATTCTACGACCTTACAATGCGGTCCGGCGCCTGCCAGCAAAAGAAGTTTTTTGCCGCTGATATCAGTCATTGTAATTCCTCGTCCCAATGTTAATATACTTTATTTTAGCATTTATACCCAATATTTGTCAATATATGTGCTTATCAGGCGCTTTTACAGACGTATGCATTTACAATTATTTAAGCGCCGCAGTCGGTATTATAACGACCGCGACGCACTTTGGACAATAAAAAATCTCACAATCACTTCAACTTTTTCCCGTCGGCAAAGGCATTCCCAACCTTTTTCCCAAGAGCGATATAAGCATTGTTAGTACAGTCAAAAGTAATAGGCGAGAGCTTTTCGATATCTATATTTCCGTCATCAGACAAAACGCTTTCATCGGCGCTGACATTTACTATCTCGGCAAAAAGGTGGCCGGTTTCGCTGTCGTAACTTTTGAGACGGCACTCAATAGCCATTGGAAGTTCCTTAATAACCGGTGCGTCAACAAACTCGCTCTTCTTGGTATGAAATCCGGCCTTTTCAAGCTTGTTAGGTACATCGTTAGCTGAAACCAGACCGAGATAGTCACATTCCGCCGCATACTTCTCTACTGCCATGCTTACGGTAAATTCCTTTTTGAGCAATATATTCTTTACGGTCTTATGTCCGGCGCTGAGACACATAAATAATTCATGATAATCACTGATACCGCCCCAAGCCGCGTTCATAGCATCGGCTGTTCCGGCTTCATCATATGTGGCAACAATAAATACCGGCTGAGGGTAAGCATACGGCTTTGCTCCGAAATTCTTTCTCATACATTTAGCCCTTTCAAAAGTGAATTAAGTATAATTAATATATAAAAACTAATTATATTGATATTTTACCGCACAAATAAAAGCATTACAATAAATGATAAGCCGAAGCAAGATATAAAAAAGGACACCGCATAAAGCGGTGTCCTTTTCAATCAATTATTATTGATTAGAATGTATAGGAGGAATATTCGCAAAGAGGAGAGTTGTTAGCGTCAACAGCTCTTACGCCGATGACATCGCCTTCAACAAGACCAGTTACCCAAGAAGCTGTAAGAGGAGTAACCTTAACGATCACGCCGTTTACTGCGATCTGGTACTTAGCTGCGCCTTCTACTGCGTCCCACTTAGCTACTGCCATAGTATCGTTCTTCTTGGTAACAGTTACGTTGATTGTAGCTGCAGCAGCAGTTGCTGTTGCGATGCTTACATCATCGTAAGAAGCTGCCATACGAGACTTGTCAGCTGCGATGGGCATTACTGCAAACTCATAATCTGTGCCTGCATCAAGACCCTTGACATATACTGCTGTGTCATAGGTATCCTTAACTGCAACCCAAGCGCCGTCGATCTTCTGAGCTACACGATACTTAGCAGCACCGTCAACTGCGTTCCAAACAAGCTTAACGTTTGTCGTGGAAGCTACAGCAGAAACTTCAACAGTAGAATATGCCTTGGTTGTGAAGTTGTAGGTAGAAAGAGGAGAAAGACGAGTCTTACCGTTCATAGCCTTGATAGCAACAGTGTAGTTAGCAGCAAAATCAAGACCTTTAACATTTACAGAAGTACCAAATATGTTCTTCATGTAAACTTCAGTAGCATTCTCATCGAATATCTGAACAGTGTACTTTTCAGCGCCGTCAAATGCGTCCCAAGAAAGCTTAACGCTTGTGTAACCAGCTTCAGTCACAAAGTTCTTGATAGTAGGAGCAGTAACAGTGAGGGGTTCAACAGCTACGATGGTAGCAGTCTCGCCGTCGCCGTTGTCTGCAATAAGAGCTACGTCATAGTTGCCTACGGGAAGCGGATCTGTGTAGGGACCGTCGCCTTCGCAAAGGCTTCCATCCCAACGTGTGGGCTGTCCGCAGATATCCATGTAGTAAACAGATGCGATATCAGAGGAGCCGACTACTTCAAGAGCATCAAGGCTGATAACATCACCCTTTGCGTGGCCGGGT
>JAQXGK010000057.1 GCA_029006345.1 Bacillota bacterium | reverse complement strand
TCGGAAAGCTCGCCCTTGGTTGCGACGTTAAAGGGACGGGAAACCTTGTAGGAGCCGTTCTTGATGTTTTCTACCGTTGCTTCGGCACCGTCTATTTTGACAGCCTTTACGGTATTGTTGAGAGAGCCGAGTGAAATGTATCCTATAGCGTACAGATCGCCGGAAACGGTGGTCATCATGACCGAGGTGTTATTTGTGACAGAGGCGGTTGCTATTGTCTTGTCGACTTTGTTGCCTTCTTCGTCCTTCTGCTCGATTCCGAACAGCTCGATGAATGCGCCTCTTGTGCCGGAGCCGTCCTCACGGGAGATAACGCCGATTTCTTCCGCACTGTCGAACAGGCTGTCGTTGGATGTATCTGTGCCGGAGGTTTGACTGCTGTCGGGCTTGCTTGTGTCGGTATCGGTTTTGTCCGACTTCCCGCAGCTTGTAAATGCCAGTACCGCTACCGTCGCGGCGAGGATGAGTGCAATGATTTTTTTCATTTTTTATTTCCTTCCTTTCAATTCGTCTGCACTAATATTATCCCCCTTGCGTAAATTCAAAAACAGTATATTAGTAAAATGCATGTAAAATAACTTTTTGCTTTGTTAAACTGTGTAAAATCAAAAAACGGCTTTCGTTGCCCAAGTGTTCTAAAGGACACTCTTCAGTTTTATTCGCCTTTTGGCGAGTTATATTGCTGACGCAGTGATATTTGGCTGTCGCCAAGTGCTATTGCCTTCGGCAGTTTTTGGCGAATAAAATATCACGGAAACCGCAGGTTTCCATATCGTCACTCTTTGCGCAGCAAAGAATATCACTGCATAAAAATCACTACCCGAAAAAGAGTTTTGTTTTTCTCTTTTTCGGGTAGTTTTGTCTTATACTGTTACAAGTAGGGAATTTGTGTGCCAAATTCCTATGAAGTTTTAGATAACTGTCCTTAAGAACCTTGTTCGTCTTCGAAAACCGTTTTTTTAGTTTATATTCGGGCTAAATTCAATCGTTTGCTTTTGTCGCTTCCACCATGTCTATGTTTTTTAACTTTCGCAGCATTATTAAATCGACAAGCCCTGCAAAGAAGGCGGTCACAAATGCCGCCAAAATGTAGCTTAGCGGATAGATTGACCTTCCGAACATTACCGCACCGACTTCTGCCGTGTGTATCACAAATGAGTGCAGCCATTTCCCGAATATAAAGCCCGCAAGTATGCCTATGATACAGAGGATAGTTGTTTCGCGGTAAATATACCCTGCGACTTCACTGCCGTGAAAGCCCAGCACCTTCAGTGTACCAAGCTCTTTTTTGCGTTCGCATATATTTATATTGGTAAGGTTATACAGCACTATCACCGCGAGCGCTCCGGCGGCGGCAATCAGGACTGCTACTATGTAGTTTATGCTCTTTACAGTGTTTTCAAAGCTTTCCCGAATGGTTGCGGAGAACTGTGCGAGCGCTACATTGTCGCTTTCCAGCACGGTCTTTGAAATGCGTGCCCTGGTCTCTTCGGAGTCGTCCCTGACTGTGACTAACAAATGGTTGTATTCCGGTGCTCCGAACGCTTGCCTGTAAGCGTCGGAACCGATGTAAATGTAGCCGGAAATGTACCCTTCAAAAATATCGCTGAGAGTGAGCTCTGCGCTTTTTCCGTCGCCGTCAGTCAGCGTAAAGCTGTCGCCCGGCTCAAGCGACAGTATTCCCGCGAGCTTTTCGCTCATCAGTACGGTGCCGCCGTCAAACCCGACCTCTTTTCCTGACTTCCTGTTTCTGAGCACTACCTCCCGCCTGAAGTCCTCGGCGCTGTCGGGCGAAATGAGCGTTGCCTTTTCCTGCTCGTCGCCGCTTTCGGCGGTGACCGATCGGCGCAGGCATACGGCATAGCTGTCTGTATCGTCGGATTTGAGAAAGCCGTCGGTTACTTCGTCGGCAGTGCTGTGAAAATCGTTTTTGAGATTTATGGAGAGATTGTATTTATACAGCTCTCCGAACTGCTTGTCGCATATGTCATTTATGGAATCATTCAGTCCGAATCCGGTCAGCAGCAGTGCCGTGCATCCCGTTATCCCGAACACCGTCATAAACAGCCGCTTTTTGTAGCGGAATATATTGCGCGCGGTCACCTTGTGGGAAAACTTCATATGCTTCCATATAAAGCTGATTCTTTCAAGAAAAATTCTCTTGCCGACCTTGGGAGCGCGCTCTCCGTACAGAGTGCAGGGCTTTTCGCGAAGCTCGTTAATGCAGGAGAAAAGCGTTGCCAGAGTAGTAGTGCCGATAGCTATCGGGATTATTATTAGCGCATATTTCAGGTCAAACCGGGTAATGATTTTCGGGAGCCTGTACAGCATGGTATAGGCGTTGCCGATAACCGTCGGAAGTGTTTTAAGACCGAGCACTATTCCGACAGCAGAGCCGGTGAGGCTTGCCAGTACGCTGTATCCGATGTAGTACAGACTGATGGCTCCGTTTGAGTAGCCGAGGGACTTGAGCGTGCCTATCTGCGAGCGCTCCTCCTCTACCATTCGGGTCATGGTGGTCAGCGCCACAAGCGCAGCCACAAAGAAGAAGAAAACAGGGAAGACCTTGGCGATAGCGTTTATTTTCTCCGAGTTGCTCTCAAAGCTTGAAAAGCTTACCGTCGAGCTTCTGTCGGTAATGTACCATTCCGCCTTGCTGATTTCCTGAATATCGAGTTTTGCCTGCGCGATTTGCTCTTCGGCGGCAACTACCTCTTCATCGAGCTTTTTCTTTGCCTGTTCGTATTGCTTTGTCAGCTGCCCGAGCTTAGCCGTCATTTCTTCGGCGGCAGCCTTGGTTTGAGCCGTTTCAGGTGCGGATTTCAGGCTGTTTAAGGAGTTGTTCAGGCTGTCGATCCCGCTTGAAAGCTCTGAAAGACTGTCGTTTGCCTGCTGCTTTTTCTCGTTAAGCTCCTGCCGGGATTTCTCTATTTGTTCGAGCGCGTCGTTTACTATCCCGTTGTACCGCGCCGTCTCGCGGTCTTTTGCCAATTCTCCGAGCTCGTCCTTTGCGTCGCTTATCAGGCTTTTGTAGTCGCTCTCAAATGTGTCGAGCTCCCTTGCTCCTTTTATGGTCACAAAAGCGCCTACATATCCCTCGATATCAAAAATGCCGCTGTCAGCATAAATTATCAGCTCCACGGTGCCTCCGCCTGCATTTGTGGGCTCGCTTTCAACAGACATATATGTCGGGAGCGTAATTATTCCTACCGGCGTAAGACTGTCAAAGGATAAAATGTCGGTGCTTTGGTCGCCGGAAAGCGTCAGAGTGGTTTCGAGCTCAAGGCTGTTGCGGTAAGAATTCGGGCAGGCGATAAGACATTCGCTCCCGCTTTCAGGCAGTCTGCCCTCAATAAGCTCGAAGCGGTTGATCATATCAATGTTGTTTGTCGGACCGCCGTCAAAGCCGTATATCCGCGCGGTCATACTTCCGGTGCCGGTATCAAGCACGGTGTCGCACACGAACATTCCGACAGCGTTTTCAACACAGTCCTGGTTTTTGAGCGCATCAATGTCCTCATCGGTCAGACCGAGCGCGCTTTTTATTTCTATGTCTGCCATATTGCTGTCGTCGAAGTACTTGTCCGCCGTCATACGCATATCGGGCGTTGTTGCGAGCAGTCCCGCGAGAAAACCTACTCCCAGTGCGACTATGGCAAATATCGACAAGAACCGCGTGATCGACTTGCGTATCCCGCGAGCCATCAGCTTTATATATGTTTTTTTCATAAGTCCCTCAAATACAGCGTTTTGTTATTTACCATTCTATTTCTTCAATGGGAGCGGGATTGTCGTTCAGCGTCATTTCCGATACTGTTCCGTTCTTTAAGCGTATCACCCGGTCTGCCATTGCGGTCAGCGCGCTGTTGTGGGTAATAATTATTACATTCTTGCCTGTGCTTCGGCAGGTGTCGTGCAAAAGCTTAAGTATGGTCTTTCCGGTGTTGTAATCAAGCGCTCCGGTAGGCTCGTCGCACAGCAGAAGCTTCGGGTTCTTTGCAAGCGCCCGCGCAATGGAAACTCTCTGCTGCTCGCCGCCCGAAAGCTGAGCGGGAAAGTTGTTTTTTCTTTCGTACAGACCGACCTGTTTCAGTACCTCCGACGGTTCAAGCGGCGTTTTGCAAATTTCGGCGGCAAGCTCGACATTTTCAAGCGCCGTCAGATTCTGTACGAGATTGTAGAACTGAAAGACGAAGCCAACGTCGTAGCGTCGGTAGTCGGTCAGTCTTTTCGGGCTGTATTCGCTTATCGCTTCGCCGTCAAGATATATCTTTCCGTCGGTTACCGTGTCCATTCCGCCGAGAAGGTTGAGAAGGGTGGTTTTGCCTGCTCCGCTCGGCCCGACCACGACGCAGAATTCACCCTTTTCTATACCGAAGGATACACCGTTTACTGCGGCTACGTCAGCTCCGCCGGTCTTGAATATTTTCGATACGTTTTCAAATTCTATGTATTTCATACTCCACACCCCGAAGCCTTTTGTCCTTTCTTCTTTGTCTGTTATATTACGCTTTACACTGTAATTGTAGCACACTTGCGAGAATTAAACAAATAAAATCGGCTTTCGTTTTCGAAAGCCGATTTTGTGTTGCTTGTGAATGCTCCGCGGCCGTCAGTGGGATGCCGCGTAGCTTTCCTTGAAGGCCTCAAGCTTCGCCGCGCAGGCGGCGTTGCTCGCCTGTATTCCTTCCGAGAGCTTATTCATGGTGCGGTCGTAAGAGCGCTCGGCAAATACCAAGTCTTTTTCCGCTATGTCGAATTGAGTTCCCCAGTCGGAAACCGATTTGTCAAGCGGCACTATTTTGTAGCCGTAGCCCTGAGTGCGGGAGCTGTCCTTAAAGCGGTATGACCATGTCGGAAGCACGCCGACCTCGGAGAGCAGCACCGTACCGTCGTCGTATTTGGTGAATTTATATGTGAACAATACGCCGTCCTCGGTATCGCCGTTGTCGTTGCAGTTTACATCGTGCTGATCCCACTTTGTGTCGCTGTATCTGTCGCGAACATCGGGTATCACGCAGACACCGCCGTCCTGGAAGTTCTTTGAGTTTTTGCTTGAACCGCCGTACATGGCTTCAATGGTCTGATTAGATACCATATTGCCCATGGAATACAGGCAGACGGTCTGATTCCCGTTATCCGAGGTCAAAAGCTCGACGGGCTGAACCTTGTGCGGATGACCGCCTATTATTACGTCTACGCCGAGGTCGCACAGCTTTTGTGCCATTTGCTTTTGAGAGGTGCTGGGAGTGACGTTATATTCGATTCCCCAGTGCATGTAGAAGACTATCGCCTCCGCGCCGTCGGCTCTCATGTCCGCAATTTGCTTTTCGGCGTCCGCATAAAATCCGTCGGGATTTGAAGCGTCGAAGCGGTTGAGCAGAGAGTTTGAATCGGTCGCTTCGCCGTAGACGTAGTTTGTCATTCCGATTTTGATTCCGTTGATATCCTTGACGAGATACCGTTTCTCGGAGGTGCTTCTGCGCAGACCGATGTGATCCATGCTGTTATTGTCAAGAGCGTCTATAGTCAGCCCGTAGCCGGCGCTTCCGTTGTTCCAGATGTGATTGTTTGCGAGAAGGCCGAGATCGTATCCTGACTTTGCTGTCGCGTCTATTATAGTGGAGGGGATTCTGAATACCATCTCCTGCGTTTCAAAGCCGCTTGTCGCTATTGAAAGCTCCACGTTAATCGCCGAGTAATCGAGCTTGGCATTATACGGCGTCAGATACTCAAACATGTAGTCGAAGTCGTAACTGCCGCCGGAGGTTTTTGCGGCGCGCAGTACAGGAAGGTGAACCAGTATGTCGCCTGAATTGCCGATGGTCGCGCTCGCAACTTCTTTGGGCTCGGCCTTTACCGGAGCAGCGGTAGTCGTGGTGGCTTCGCCTGTTTCCGACGTATCAAGCCCGGAAACCGCCGGTTTGACATCCGGGTCCTTTTTTCCGGAGCCGGCAAGCTCGGATATTATGCCGTAGCCGAGCCAAACTATCAGTATGGACAGCGCGACTATTATCGTAACCAAAGCCGTCATAAGCGGCTTGGAAGCTTTTCTTTTGCGTGTCGGACGGGCAGCCGGCACATAGTCCGTGCGGACGCCTGAGCGTCGGTTGCCGACCTCGGAACTGTTGCCCTCGGAATTGTATCCGATAACTGTATTCAATCTGACATCGGCGTTCGGGGGTTGTACTTTTGAGTCTCCGGTACGGGGAGCGCGAATGGCTCTTCTCGGTACTGCGGGCCTGTTTTCGGTCGGCTGTTTTTGGTTATGTTGGTTATTGTTGTTCGGATTGTCCTGCATTTTCTTCCTCAATATTATTTTGTCTTTATTTTCAACAACTATTTTACCGAACTTAGCCGCATTTGTCAATGCCGGCAGATAAGGCTTGAATTCATACGGTTTGATGTGTATAATCATATTCGGAACTAAAGAAAGGCTTGGTCAAGGAAATGGATATTAAAGCGCCGATTTACGCCGTTAATGTATTGAATGAGCTGTTGAACGGCGGATATGAAGCATATTTCGTCGGCGGCTGCGTGCGTGACAGTCTGCTCGGACTGCCCGTAAACGATTGGGACATCTGCACATCGGCGCTGCCGGAGCAAACGATAGCCGCAATGAGCGGCTGTCGGGTCGTAG
>JAQXGK010000056.1 GCA_029006345.1 Bacillota bacterium | reverse complement strand
GCCGCGCCGCCGACAGTCTCACAGCGGCGATAGGTGAGCTTCTGTAAGAAAGGCAGGCACTATGTTTTCTAACCTTTCGGATAAATTGACAAACGCCTTCAAATCCTTCAGAAACAAGGGCAAGCTGACGCCTGCCGATGTAAAAGCGGGCATGCGCGAGATAAAGCTGGCACTTCTCGAGGCGGATGTCAACTTCAAGGTTGTAAAGGAATTCATAAACCGGGTTTCAGAGCGTGCTGTAGGCGACGATGTACTTGAAAGCCTCGTTCCGTCTCAGCAGATAGTCAAGATAGTCAACGAAGAGCTGACCAGCATAATGGGCGAAAAAAACGAAAAGCTCATTATCTCATCCAATCCGCCCACGATAGTGATGATGTGCGGCCTGCAGGGTTCGGGTAAAACCACCCATTCCGGCAAGCTCGCAAAAATGTATAAAAAGCAGAATAAGCGTCCGCTTCTCGTCGCCTGCGATATCTACCGTCCCGCCGCAGTCAAGCAGCTTCAGGTGGTCGGCGAGCAGGTTGGCGTTCCGGTATTCACCGTTCCGGGTTGCACCGATGCTGTCAAAATCGCCAAGGAAGCCGTGCGCCACGCGATAAGCAATGCAAACGATCTCGTCATACTCGATACCGCCGGGCGCCTTCATGTAGACGAAACGCTTATGGGCGAGCTCAAAAATATTAAGGACGCGGTCAAGCCGACCGAGATACTCCTTGTCATCGATTCGATGACGGGCCAGGACGCGGTCAATGTTGCGGAAAGCTTCAATCAACTGCTGGACATCACCGGCGTCGTTCTTACAAAGCTGGACGGCGACACCCGCGGCGGCGCGGCGCTCTCGGTGCGCTACGTCACCGGCAAGCCCATCAAATTCATCGGCGTCGGCGAAAAGCCGGACGACCTTGAACCCTTCTATCCCGACCGAATGGCGTCGCGGATTCTCGGCATGGGCGACGTGCTCTCGCTGATAGAAAAGGCGCAGGAAAGCTTCGATGATAAGAAGGCCGCCGAGCTTGAAAAGAAACTGCGCGAATCAAGTTTCACACTGAGCGACTACCTCGATCAGATGGAACAGATAAAGAACATGGGCTCTATGGAGCAGATATTGTCAATGCTGCCGGGCGTCAAGCCGGGCGCTCTCAGGGACGCTCAGATAGACGAAAAGCAGATCGACCGCGTAAAGGCTATCATTCAGTCAATGACCGTCGAGGAAAGGGACAAGCCGTCCGTTATAAACTCCTCCCGCAAGAAGCGCATAGCCGCAGGTAGCGGAACGACCGTCGAGCAGGTCAATAAGCTCTTAAAGCAGTACGAGCAGACAAACGCGCTCATGAAGCAGTTCACCGGCAAAAAGAACCGCTTCGGAAAAAAGGGCAAGCTGCCCTTCGGATTCGGTATATAATAAAAAATATTATATAAATCAAACATTATTTTTTGGAGGCATATCATGGCAGTTAAAATCAGACTCAGAAGAATGGGCGCTAAGAAGGCTCCCTTTTACCGCATCGTAGTTGCAGATTCGAGAAGTCCCCGCGACGGCAAGTTTCTCGAAATGATCGGCACCTACAATACTCTCACCGATCCCGCAACAATAGAGATCGACGGCGAGAAGGCAAAGGCATGGATAAAGAACGGCGCACAGCCCACCGAAACAGTTAAGTCCATACTCAAGAAGAGCGGCGTTATCGAGTAATTCGCAGCCCGAACGAAAGGGGTCATTATGGTAAAACAGACTCTCATCGACATAGCAAAGTCCATTGTCGATAAGCCCGAGGAGGTCGCTGTCGTCGAAAGACAGGACGGCGAGTACCTGCACCTTGAGCTGAGCGTCGCACCGGAGGATATGGGCAAGGTCATCGGCAGAGGCGGCAAGATAGCCAAGGCCATACGCTCAGTCATGAAGGCGGCGGCAAACAAGGAAAACATCAAGGTAATGGTAGACATAATCTAAGCAAAAAGCCTGCAATCCGCAAGGGTTGCAGGCTTTTTTGCGCCGACTTGCGCAGTCTGAGCCCCGCCTGTCAGCTGTTCTTCTGTATTATTTTGATGTCGGTCGGCAGAACACCGCTTTCAAGATAAACTATTTCCTTTATCTGCGCAACTTCAGCCTCGCCGAGATCCTCTATCGGCGCGCCGACTATGACATTCGCCGTGCCGTCGCCCACTACTGCCACGCACTCGGAAAAGCCTTTTGCACGCACGAGATTCTCTATATTCACCTCGTATGTACTCTGGTCGGCGAGCCGGTTCATGGCGTCATACGCCTGCTGTTTTTCCTCGGCACCGGCGGTTTCGCTTTCAGCCACCGAGCGCAGCGTATCAAGCGCCTCGTCGCGCACACGCTCGCGGTTCATAACGGCGACGGCAAAATAATCTTCTCCCTCCGTTGCCACGGATATCTCGGGATTTCCGGTATTTTCGGCGGATGCTCCCGCAGAATCGTCCTCCGGCGAGTAAAACCTTATGTTGAGATACCCGGCCAAAACAATGACGGCGATGCAGGATGCAACAAGCATGTTTCTGCCGGAAAATACCGTCTTCCAGGGGAACGGCTTGACGCGTGGCCTTATTTTGCCGAGACGTTTCATGAATTTTTCCTTCCCCTCGGCGTTTTCGGGCTCCTGCCTGCCGACCTCGTTTTTCTGACCGTCCTCGCAGGGCGGTTCAAACGCCTCGCTGTGTTCGCTTAGCAATTTGATTTTTTTGAGCTTTTTCATATCGTTTCCCTCCAAATATTAGTTTCAGTTTGTGACGCATACGCGGTTTGTTGATATATTCAGGGCGCAGGTGACAAGAGATATCACCTTTTCCCGTACCGCAGAATTGACCGCGCCGTCGCATACGACGGCTACTCCGCGCACAGTGGGGTAAACCTCGCCGATGCTGACCGGCTCTCGGCTTGAGGAAGACCCCGACCCGAAGACAACGCTCGAGTTGTCCGATCGGCTGCTGTGGGATTCGTCGGCGGCGGAGCTGGAGGCCACGTCCTTGGCAAAAATACTTTTTGCGCTCCCCTCCAGCGTCAGCATTACATTCACCTTGCCCACACCGTCTATTTCGGAAATCATGCTTTCCAGCTTGTTCTCCAACTGACTGATATATTCGCTTTCGCAGAAGTCGCCGCCGTCGGCTTGCTTTTGCTCTCCGGAACCGGAAAACAGCAATATTATGACTCCGAATACAAACAGTGCCGCAAATACCGCGACTATCTTACCTCCCGCACCGGAAAACAGCGCCGGCAGAAAAGCAGTCTTGTTATTGTCATTGTCAATCGTCTTTTTCAATCATCGTTACCTCGGTACCAAGTTTTTCCTCCAGTATTTCCTTAACATACACGCTCGGAAAATCCGCCTTTTTGGGATAAGAAAGCGTCACCGCTTTTACGGTGATGCCTTCAGTGTTCTGGGAAAAGGCTATATACACGTCAAAGTCGTCGCGGCCTATATCTCCGGCAACCATAGCCTTTATAGCTTTCTCGACAGTCTCACGGGCGGCGTTTTTTACAAACAGCCCGCTCTGCTCCCCGGTCTGCCGTACCGGCGTGCTGTCAACGGGAGAAAACAGCGTTTTCAAGCTTTCGCCTCCGTCGGCAACAAGGTTGAAAAGCGGCAGAAGCACCGCAATTATCATAATCAGCGCCGAAATCAGCTTGACCGCGCCGACAATACGGCTTTTATTGATATGGGGCATGATTTTTCTGACCGTACCGGTAATAAACCCGGTCACGGCAACCGTCCTGAGCCAACCCGCAAGCATTTTGACCCTCCTCTATATTGCGAGATTTGTCCGCATAAACACCGTCAGCGCAAGTATGAAAAAAACACCGGATGCCGCGGCTGCAGCCAAGAGAATGTTGAGCGAATCCTTGATTTCCTTTATTAGATTTCCCTGCCCGTCCAGTCCGAGCGCCGAGCAGGCAAACTCGGCAAGCGCCAAAAATATCTTTGCGACAGTCAGCCGTATTACCGGCACCGCTATGAGAAACAGCACCGCCGCGATGCAGAAAAGTCCCGCCGCCGACTTCAGATATTTTATGCTTGAAAAAATCGCGCTCATGGCGTCTCCGAGCATCGAGCCGATAACCGGGACAAACGAAGAGGCCGCAAACCGCACCGAGCGCAGGGCCACGCCGTCAGCAGCAGATGCGAAGCCGGACTGCAGATACAGCACGGCGGACAGAAGCGTCATTACAAAGCTTATTCCTGCCGTCACCGCCCGTCTTATACCCCGTGCAAATCCGGACAGGTCGATGTCTCCTATGCACCCCACTATTATGAATGCAAATGAGAAGCGCATTACCGGCGCTATTACGCTGCTTAGCAGAGTTTCGAGTATCGCTATCGCCGACGCGGTCCCGGAGGACTGAATAACCGCCGTTGCGTTTCCGCCTCCCGCCGCGTTGAGCAGTGAAAGCGACGGCATAACTGCGGCGACATAAACATTTATATCCCTCAGATATGCGGCGGTCAGCGAAAACAGCTGTGATACATAGTTGTATAAATACAGACAGAGCGCAAGTGCGGAAACATATGTAAA
>JAQXGK010000055.1 GCA_029006345.1 Bacillota bacterium | reverse complement strand
CGGTTACTTCATTACCGAGGGCGATATGTCTGATGAATTCTATTCCGTGGTCAAAAAGTTAGACGAGGGAATGATAAGCAGACCGCTTCAGACGGCAAACGGCTTTTATATAATCAAACGTCTTCCGTTTACAGAGGAAGGAATAACAAATGAAAAAGAGTATGTTATGAACGGATATCAGGACGATTCCGGCGATTGGCACAGCGGGATTTACGACAAAAAATTTACTGAAATATATACCGCCGCGGCCGAAAACCTGACTGTTGAGTACTGCAGTGATTACTCGCTCATCACTCCCCAATCAATGAAATAAAAAAGATAGAATAAATTAACAAAGGAAGGTATTTTTTATGGAAAATCTGAACGGAAAAACAGCGGTAATTACCGGAGGAAACTCGGGTGTAGGAGCCGCAACCGCCATGCTCTTTGCAAAAAGAGGAGCGAATGTTGTAATCAGCGCCCGCCGTCAGGCCGCACTTGATGAGGTCGCGGAAAAAATCAAGGCCGAGGGCGGTAACGTTCTTACGGTTCCCACTGATATTTCCAAGGTCGAGGACTGTGAAAATCTGATGAAGTCGGCGGCCGATAAATTCGGTAAGATAGATATCCTCGTCAACAATGCAGGCGTTCTTGATACCGGACTTGCCCCTGTTGACAAATTTGATGACGTCGAGCTTCATAAGGTTGTTTCTATTAATCAAATCGGTACAATGCAGTGCATACGCGCGGCACTTAAATATATGGGAGAAGGCGCTTCTATTGTCAATGTCGCTTCTGTTGCGGGCGTAAACGGCGGGGGCGGTGCGGCATATGTTTCCACAAAGTCCGCTATTATCGGTATTACTAAGCATACCGCTTTGCTTCTTGCGGACAAATATATTCGCTGCAATGCGATTTGCCCGGGTACCATTGTTACTCCCATGACAATGAATATGAAGCCTGAGCAGCTTGACATGCGCATGATGGGCGCAATGAGTAAACACGCCGACCTTAAGATTAAGCCCTGTATGGCGGAAGATGTGGCAAACATCATCGAATTTTTCGCTTCCGATAGCTCGAAGGCACTCACCGGTCAGGTTGTGGTGAGCGATTTCGGCGCTTCGCTTTGATTTATTGAAGTGTTACAATATTAAAAGGAGCTGAAAGACATCAGCTCCTTTTGCTTTGCTTATGCATTAAGCGATTTTTCCGCTTCGCGAATCACCTTAAATGTCAGTGTGTCGCATTTATTGTAATCCATTGCACTTATATAGTATTCCTCCACCAGCTCGTGGAGCTTGTTTGCTTCTGAAAAATTGCGGACTGCGCCGTCAATTAAAGCGTCCCTGCAGGAGGCGGAAAATTTCAGTCTACTCTTGTTTGAGGAAATTACGGCATTTGATATAAATCTGCGCATATTTATCCATTTGTACGGTTCGGTTTTACATTCTTTTCTGTTTTTACAGAAATACCCTGTTCCCGCATCGGGAAATACCAGTGCGTCCATGCGGTCGCTCATTATCGGGTCATAGCTTGTAATTGAACGCTGATTTTTGCCTGAAGCGGTAGTTTTTATGCTTTGCAGATACAGATGCCCCAGTCCCAAGGCGTCATCAATGAATATCTTCTTTTCGCAAAGCCTTTCAAGCCCGTCGAGATTTACATATCCGCGTGCAGTTATTGCTTTAGCTATGCGAGTTTCTTCTGTTGACATGTTGCCGCACTTTATATCGGCGTTAACAGCTCTCGCGGCCGCCGAGTACATCTTGCCGTGCTCTACAGAAGGCTTCAGAATTGAAAGTCGCTCGTTCTCTATCTCCCCCGCTGCTTTCAGGAATCTGTATGCCCTTATAAAGAATTTGCTTTTATTTGCAATCAGATCTTTGATTTTCTGCCTGTGTGACGACAGAATATCAATGTCCCAGCATTCACCCGTATTAATTACTGTTTCAAAAGCGCCGGGATAAACCGGAAAGACAATATGCGGCGCTGTTCCGTCGACTATGCCTACCCTGCCGTCTATCAATAAACCGTCATATGAGTCCGGATCGGCAGAGCAGTGAAATACATCTACATTTTTTCCGCTTTCTGAAAAATATGCCGCCGCATTTTTCATCAGGGTCGATTTTCCGCTGCCGGAGCCGCCGTATATAATGAAAAGCCTTGTCAGCTTTTCCTCGCTGAATATATCCGAAAAGTAGCTTTTAAAGCCGTCTTTTGAATTTGAAGCCGCAAAAAAGTCATAAATCATATGTCAAGTCCTCACACCTTTACATTTTATATCAGTTTATGAGAAACAGGACGTTTTTGACATATTGAAAGCCAAGCAGTACAACTGCTTGGCTTGATTCATACATACGGCTTATCGATTTTAATTACGCAGTAAAAACCGGGTTTTTCGTCCAAAACGGCTTTAGACATTTTATCTTTTATCTCGTCGTCCGTAAGTTTACATTCAAACGGTACCGTCATATCAAAAATCAGGTTAGTATGATTCCGTCCGGGCACCATACGGAAATCGTGAATTGTAAAATCGGCGTCGATTTGCGAAGCTTTTTCAGCTACAAATCTCTTGAATTCGGCGAGATGCTCATTCTCCGTATCAATCGGGTCGAGGTGGATTACAGCCTCACAGCCGAGTTCGCGGCTTAAATCAGCTTCAATATCGTCAATAACCTCGTGAGCGTACATAATGTCCTCATTTGAGGGAACCTCTGCGTGCAGTGTTATCATCAGCCGACCGGGGCCGTAATCATGGACAACTAAGTCATGAGTGCCTACAATCATATCGTGGCTCATTACGATACTGATCACCTGATTCACGAATTCCTTTGTCGGAGCAACGCCGAGTAAAGGGGTTATCGTTTCCTTTGCAGACTTAATACCGGAGTACAGTATGAAAGCGGCAACAATAAGTCCTGCATACCCATCGATCTGAATATCAGAAAATGCTGAGATAAGAACAGAAATAAGTACAAGGGTCGTAGCCGCAATATCGCTGAAGCTGTCGTAAGATGCGGCCTTCATGGCAGGTGAATCGATTCGGTCGGCGTATCTGCGGTTATATAGTGCCATATAGAGCTTAACTAAAATCGATACCGTAAGCACAACCACCGAATAAACGCTGAATTCAACCTTCTCGGGAGAAATAATAGACTTGACCGATGAGACAGACAGCTCAAATCCCATAAGTAATATCAAAAAAGCTATTATAATGCCCGTTATGTATTCGATTCTGCCGTGACCGAACGGATGCTCGGAATCGGCCTTCTTTCCGGACAGCTTGAAGCCTATCATGGTTACGACGGAGCTTCCCGCGTCCGAGAGATTGTTGAACGCGTCAGCCGTCGCCGCAATAGAACCCGTCAGTAAACCGACCAGAAACTTACCTATAAACAGCAGTATATTAAAGCCTATTCCTACAGCTCCGCTGAGTATTCCGTAGGATCGTCTGACCGACGGACTTTTATAATTCTTATAATCCTTGATGAAGAGTTTAGATAAAAGACTGAACATAATTATATACCTGTGATAACACGTAAACCTTACAATTAGTTATTGTTTTCCAGAAAGATTTTTCGCGCTGTTGAAAGCAAAATATCAATAGTTATGTTTCTGAAGCCGGATAATGAATCGCAGCAAAAAGAAAAGACGGCGTCATTTTGCAAAAGCTTTCTCAGCTCGTTTCCCTTTTGAGTGTAATGCAGTATTATCGTCGGCTTTAAGGGATCGCACTCCATATAACCCTCTGTAATAAGATGCATGGCGCAAAACTGTATCTTTTCTTCGGTAAACTCCGGCAAAGCAGAGACGTCGCTGATATCGTCTCCGTCCTTATAGACATCGATAATTCTTTTTACACAAGCTAAATCGAGATACATTTAAGCCTCCGCAATCTAAAAGCGGCCGCCGCTTTCAAGCTGAGAATGAACGGATATGATGAGCGTCGGTGTAATGCGCTTGAAATTTGCAAAGAGATGCTGTGCGCGCGGATAAAAGGACTCTTCTCCGAGAATTATCCGCAGCTCTACGCCCTTTTCTGTTATTCCGGTGATTTTCAGGGAATTATCCTTTTCGCAGGCTACACAGCCATCCTTAACCAAAGCCGACGCAGCCTTACGCACTTCACTCATACAAATACCGACAAAGGGTGAGGTTCGTACGGTCAAATCCAATCCCCCGGAGGCTGCACAAAGAATCAAGCGCATAATAATGAATTCCCTCGGAGTCGGTATAGCAGGCTGAAAATAAGTTACAGACATAGTTTTACATATTCCGCGACGGAAATAATTGTGTCGCAGTCCGGCTCGTTAAACTGAGAAAGCATCTCTCGCATTTTTAATAACAGCTTATAATCCTCGGATATTTGCAGAAGCACTCGGCCTTTGTCCGTGAGATGGTTAACAAGCCTTGGGTTGGTAAAGCAAAATTCTACGCAGCCGTCGCGCTCAAGTCTGTTGATATATTCGCAAAGCTCGGAATATTTAAGGGTCTTGACCGGAGAGCGCGCAACCATAAGGTTGATTCCCTCTATATCTATTAAGCGCAGAATTTGTCTCAAATACTTGAATTTATATTTCATAATATGGCTTTTTCAAATCTCGGAGCAGTGTTTTCAATAGAAAAATACTTGCATCTTTCGGCAGATTTTTCAATATAGTGAAGCCGTTTGTTCTCGTCAGCGAGAAGCAAGCAAATACCGTCGGCAAGCTTAAGCTCCGAGTCGTCGGACTCTTTCGGTGCATAAGAATCATCGGGATGAAGCTCGGGAGTAAGGACACCGTAATCAGCCTCTATCACAGTCGAAACGTCTTCAGAATAGTCCGGTGTTTTCTTAAGTATTTCATTCGGACCGGACTTAATATTAGCAGCTACCACGGGCAGTGAGCAGGTCATAGCCTCCAGCATAACATTCGGGAACCCTTCCGTATTACTCGACAGAGCATAAATCGAAGCGCGGGAAAGATAAGCGTACGGATTGGACTGATATCCCGCAAAATAAACATAGTTGTCAAGGCCGAGCTGTGAAGCAAGCGATTTCAGCTTATCATAATACTCACCGTCACCGACAATTGCAAGCACGGCATCGTCATACTTTTTATGTACTGCAGAGAACGCACGTAATAGATGGTCAAAGCCCTTTTCCCTGCACATTCTGCCGCATGAAATGATACATCTTTTACCGTTAATAAAATCAAGAAACCCCTTGTCCGGTTCCTGATTTGAAAGCTTCAGAATTCTCTCGATATCTACAGAATTCTGCAAAACACGGCACTTATCCTCGGCACCCGGCATTCTCTTGAGAAGATATTCACGCATGTAATCGGAGTTAAATACCATTAGGTCGGATTTTTCGAGCATTTGCATGTACTTATCCGTATTATTTGCCAGAGCGGCGCTGTCGCGGCAGGATACTATTTTCTTTACACCGCGAAATCTTGTCGTGCTGATGAGATTTTGATGAGCGGTAACGCAAAACAGAATATCTATTTTTTGGTCCCGTATAATTTTTTTCAGCTTATTAATTCTCTTGATTGATACTATAGCCTTTCCGATTTTGCTCGGTGCCGGCGGCAAGTCAAGACTGATGAGTGTTCCGCCGTAATCATATGACCGATCCTTGTCATCAAAAACCACAACAGTTACATTATAATCGTTTTCGGCTATTTTCGACAGCATGGAAACCGTCTTGCCGTTTCCGCCGACTCTCAGCTGAGGTACGACAAAGCAGATATTCTTTTTTTTTGCATTTTCAGCCATAACTATTCACCTCTGTGCTTTTTTGACCTTTCAATAGTGTCAAATGCAAATAAAACAGAAATCAAGAGCATCGAAATAATATAATAATGAACCGCTCTCGCGGTAGCCAACAGCATTACTGCCAACAGTATAAATAAAGTGTACTTTGCGTTAAATCTGTTAAGGGTTCCGAAAGCTGAATCTTTGATTGACTTAATGATGCCGACAGCCAAAGATATAAATGACCCGAAAAACAGGATTGCCCCGAAGAAACCGGACCCGGCAAGTACCTCAATGTATGTTGAATGTGAGTAACCTATCCAATCGGAAACATTATTGAAACCTACGCCGAAATACGGATGCTTTTTCCACAGTGCAAATCCGTTGGAATACAGATGTAATCTCACGCTGTCCGAGGTCTGTGTTGCAGAATTAACACCGGTAAGTCTATGATATATTTGCGATTCGAAGAATACCGGAAGATAGATATACAGGATTATTAAGACAATCGCGATGCATGCGGCTCCGATTATCAGCTGCCTTATTTTAATTTTACTTGCAGACCGTATGCCGTCGGGTCTGTGGCAGAATATCATCCTAAAAAGGCCTGCAGCTATCATTAGGAGAAGACTTTGGCGGGAAGCAGTCTTAATTGTTGCGGCAAACAAAAGTATGCTGATAATCGTTCTGAAAATCTGATTGTTAAGCAATCCCTTATCCGGCTTGTACATTAATAGGCAAATGTATCCGGTCATGGCTATATTGCCCATTTCGTTCGTGCCGGTTACGGTTGAGAGAGCTATTCTTCCGTTAATGCTGACCGAGTTTATTAAGAGAATTAGGCTGCAGGAAAGCGCAATGATTATTCCGAATTTCAGCGGAAACGAGATGTCGTTTTCTATATAGCAAATATAGCAAATCAATACTATAAACACATACTTTTCCGCGAAATTAACAATATCGTGCAAAGTGCCCGCAACCGTCAATGAACATATAAGGCTGTAAAATATAAATACTGCCCATAGTATTAACGGTTTGGTGAGGATAAAGCGGATATTTATCCTTCTCGACCCAAAATGATAAACAAACAGAATACAAGTCGCGGCGCCGGTAATAAGCGTGCAGTACGGGATATATGAACCGGTGATTGCCCGTATGCAGTACACATTGAATACCTGAAATATCATCAGGAATTTCATGACGCCTATAATACTAATGCTTTTTTTAGAGCGTTGAGATAAATTGTTGGGAGCATTGATTTTGTTGTTTGCAGATACTGTAATATTCATTATACCTCTGGATAACTATACGAAAATCATGCTTATGTTTTAAGTCTGAATCCTGTCAAACCTTGTTTCGTATTTCCGGATCGTCAGAGCGGATAATTGAGTCATACGTAAACAATATCGCAATCAACAGCATAGAAATGATATAGTAGTGAACCGCCCGGGTAGCGGCAAGCACCATAATTATTCCGCAAAGACAAATCATGTATTTCGCATTA
>JAQXGK010000054.1 GCA_029006345.1 Bacillota bacterium | reverse complement strand
TCGCCGTCGGTCACCGGGATGTATGTACCGGCGAGTCTTTTGCCGGTCTGCCAGTTTGCGCCGTTTGCATCGCAATAGAGATAGTCCACATCGTACCCCAGAGGATATCCAAAGGTGAAGGTGGCTTCAAACTCGGTGCCCCGGGAGCTTGCGCCGCAGACATAACAGGACTTATAATAGACGGCTGCTTCCGTATCGGTGGCCGCGGATTTCAAATAGGCATCATCGACAACCTCTGCTGAGAAGTCGTGGGCCGCAAGCTCGCCGTATTCGGCATGGCAGAAGTCGCAGACGGCCTTATGCTGGCAGGTGGCAACACCGCCGGAGCAGTCTTCCGTTTCCTTGTGGTTTGCGTCACGACCGCAGACGCGGCTGTGGGTGCCGTCGCCTTTGGAGGCCCAAGCGCTCCAAAGGTGCTTAAGCGGCTCCCCGTAGGAGAAGGTGCCTTCAAACTCGGTGCCCTTGGAGCTTGCGCCGCAGCCGGTGCAGGACTTATAGTAGACGGCAGCTTCCGTGCAGGTGGCTGCAGTTTTCAAATAGGCATCCTCGGCAACCTCTGCCATGTAGTTATGACTGCCGGGAGCGCCGTATTCGGCGTGGCAGATGTCGCAGATGGGACCGTGGGTGCAGTCGGCGGTGCCGCCGGAGCAGTCTTCCGTTTCCTTGTGGTTTGCGTCACGACCGCAGACGCGGCTGTGGGTGCCGCCGCCGTTGTAGGTCCAAGCGCTCCAAAGGTGCTTCAGCGGCTCCCCGTAGGAGAAGGTGCCTTCAAACTCGGTGCCCTCGGAGCTTGTGCCGCAGACGGTGCAGGACTTGTAATAGACGGCAGCTTCCGTGCAGGTGGCTGCGATTTTCAAATAGGCATCCTCGGCAACCTCTGCCGTGAAGTCGTGGGCCGCCAGCTCGCCGTATTCCCTGCCGCAGGTGGCGCAGACGGGCTTGTGCTGGCAGGTGGCAACACCGCCGGAGCAGTATTCATACACGGCGGTCAGGGTGGCATTGGTGGCGGGCATCTTACCGGAGTAGGTGGTGCCGGTGCCCACGGTGGTGGTAGTGCTGTTCACGGTCAGCTCCCAGCGGAGGAAGTGCTGGCCGTAGGGTGCGTCCTTGGCGGTGTAGGTGAAGGCTTCGCCGGGGAGATAGGAGGCAGAGGTGCCTTCCTTCACGTTCACCAGCGTCAGAGTCACGGCCTTCTTTTCCGCGAACCGGACGTATTTGCTGTTGATCAGCATGGTCTTGGTGGGGTTCTCCGCCAGTGTAGCGCCGGCTTCGTCCGCACCGGCCCAGACGCCGTAGCCAGAGGGGATGGAGGTGTACAGCTCGTTGGCGCCTGCCTGGGAGGAGGTCAGGACAACGGTACCGCCGGAGACCTTGTAGGAGTTGCCTTCGGTGTCGGGGTCAACATAGAGGCCGCAGTTTGAGGTGGATTTACCGGTCACATTGGCGCCGGCAAAGTCCACGATGCCGCCATTGGTCAGATAGAAGGGATAGCTGGTAGTGAGATCAACGGTGCCGCCCTTGAACGAGGTGGTGCCCTGTGTCACAACGAAACCGAATGCACCGGTGCTGCCGTCGATCTCGCCGCCGGTCATTTCAAAGTCGAAGGCGAACCGGGCACCAAAGTAGTTGCCCGACAGATGCAGCTTGCCGCCGGTCATTTTGCTGTTTGAATTGGCGACCAGCAGGTCATTTCTGCAGTTATTGAAGGTCACTTCCGCACCGGTGAGCTGGGTGTTGCCCAGGCTATACATACCGTAGATGGTGGGGGTGCTGTTTTTGTCGGTGATGTTGACCTTGCCGCCGGATAGTGTCATTGCGCCGGTGCCGTCCACCAGATCAATGCCTCTGACGGTGGCGTTGATGTTCAGCTCGCCGCCGGAAACCGTCAGCTTGCTGTTGGAGCTTGCGGGAAGCTGAATGCCTGTGGCGGCATTGACGGTCACCTTGGCGGTGTTGGAGAGCTTCAGCTCTGATGCGTTATTGCCCATATAGCCGCAGGTGGAGGCTGTCAGGGTATGTTCACCGCCGGTGACGGACAGGGCAGTGCCGCTGTCGTTCTGAATGGCGGTATAGACATTTTCCACTTTCAGAGAACCGCCGGTAACGGTTACCGCGCCTGTGGTTTTGATGCCGGCGCAATTCGTAGGATCCGCACCGCGAAGTGTTAATGTGCCTCCCTGCATGGCAAAGCTGCTGCCTTCCACGACCTGCACACCGTAGGTAGCCTTGGTCACGTTCACGGTGCCGCTCTTTATGGTAATGCTGCCGCCATCTTCCGCCTCAAGGCCCAAAGATTCGGATTGGATCTCCACATTGGCATTATCGATAATCAATTTGCCGGGGGTTTGGTTATGGTTTTGCGAGGCAACCATGCCCATCTGGCCGGCGATCAGCGTCAGCTTGTCGGTGCCGGAGACGGTGAGCTGGCCGGCGGTGTAGACGGGGTATTCGGCGCTGATGGAGCCGGAGCAGTTTTGCATCGCATTAACGACGTTGGGGGCGACGTTGACACCGGAAGATTTTGTGCCGTTGAGATTCATGTCAAATACCGTGTTGCTGATGGTGACAGGAACATAGGCATCTGCATAGATACCAAACTGGCATTTGTCTGCCACCAGCTTACAGCCGGAGATGTTGAGTGAGTCTGCCAAACGGATCAAGCTGGCATGACCGGCATAGCTGCCGGTGGAGTTGTCGGTCATGCTGACGGTGAGGTTTTTCATCGTCAGTTTTGCATTAGACGTGGTTACAATACCCACACGGGTGGTTCCATCGTCATGATATTCCGTATAATCAACACCGGTGGATTGGGACTTGATGATGATGGAGTCCTTATCTGCGCTGTTGCTCACGCCGCAGATGGTCGTGTCAGCGAGGACCGCAATACCGTAGTTGGTTTTGGCTTTGCCTAAATCGATGCCGTTTTCGACTTTGCTGGCCAGAATATTGAGGGTCAGCGTGCCGTCGATCTTGATGGTCAATCCCGGGATTCCGCTCTCGATGATTGTATTGGCGCCTCCGGTGGAGAGCGACAGATTCTTGATGGTCAGCGTGTTGGAGCCGGGGTTGTAGGTAGCGCTGCCGCTCCCACTGGTGTAGGTGAGATTGGTGGAGCTGAACCGGAAATTGTTGATGTACAGATCGTAGGATGTTGCGGCCAATGCGCTCATGGGCATAACAGAAAGCAGCATACACAGAGTCAGCGCAATGGCAATTATACGTCGTTTCATGAGTACCTCTCTTCTAATACTAATGTATTAATATGACGGATTTCTGCCGGGTTGAGGGAAAAATCAAATTTCATCGCCAGAGCGGAAAACAGTTTTTGCATGACGTTATCTGCAATTTGGCAGATATCCATCCGGCAGATCCGGGAAACAATGGCATCCTGCTCCGGCTTGGGCACATGATAGGCGCCCAGCGCCATGTGAAGGAACCGATCCAGCTTCCGCTCCAATGTAAAGTAGATGTCGCACTTCCGGGCCATATACCCGGTCATGATGCCGGAGGTGCCGATCTCCATTTCGTAGAAGTCGCTGTCGGTGCATTCCGGCAGATAGGTCCGGAAGATTTTTGCAATTGCGACGGCGGTCTTACGCTGGATTTGCTCAGCGATATCGGGGTGGGTATAGGCTTCCAGATAGATCTCCCGCAGATTCTCGTTTCGCTCGGTAATGACCATCTGGATTGCCGTCTCCAAGGCGTAGAGCATGGCGGGGGAACAATCGTTTTCCAGCATCAATTCCGCCGTCTCGAACTGATTTTCAAACATGAAGTCCACAAGCTCCGACAGAATCCCATCCTTGGTGCCGAAAATGTTGCGAAAGGAGCTGGAGGACACATCGGCGTCCGCAATCACATCTGCAAGGGTCGTTTCCCGGTAGCCCTTGAGAATGAACAGACGCACACAGGAGGACAAAATCCTCCGTTTGGCATCCTCGCTGTCATATCGTCTTGGCATCGCATTTTTGAGCCTCCTTTCCGTGCAGTTTACATAGCAGCACGCACTATAATTGAGTTACAACTCAATTATAGTGCGGTAAAGGATTTCCGTCAATAGTTTCAAGGGAAAAAATTGCTGTTCGCATCATTTTCGGCATTATAACGATTACAATAACGGAAGGGTTTGGTTTTTTGTCAGGGTGAAATTATAACAGGGACCTGAAATCCATCTTAAATTTTTCTTTAATATCTTATGCTAAGCCGCCTGTTAAAATCATACCGTTATTTACTGTGTCCGCGCCAAGTGGATCATACAAGCACGGGAAGATACTCTATCCGGAATCGGATGTCGGGAACAATACACCGGTCATTAGAAATGCCCGTTTTGGCACATGACAGCTCAAAACACAAACTTACAATATGTATGAGAGCGTTATTGTCCCAAGGAAATTCGGCAAAGGTTATTGTTAATTTATGTGGGCATTCACACCGTATTACTTGAAGTATCACAATTTGGCGACTTGAGATGATATTTTTTCGTTGCCACGGGCCAAAATTCAGAGGATGTAACGGGTTTAAGTTACATTCTCTTCTATTTTCTTGCAGCGCACAGGCTGTTGTCTTTACCATCTCGCGTTTTATATTAAATGCTGTTATTTTAATAAAATATTGCATTTATTTTATTAATATAGTATAATATATTTACATAAAGTGTCTTGAGTCAATGAAAAACGGAGGTGTACGGCATTGAAAAAGAAATATATTATGATAGACGAATTCAAAAGCGGCTCGTACATCGTCTCGCAACAGAT
The DNA here is from genome assembly GCA_029006345.1 of Bacillota bacterium. Classification (GTDB taxonomy): domain Bacteria; phylum Bacillota; class Clostridia; order Oscillospirales; family SIG627; genus SUG1173. The sequence goes on along the minus strand of JAQXGK010000054.1, from coordinate 9,761 downwards.
TTTCGGCTCTGTCAGGGAAGCTAATGCCGCGGCAAAGAAGCTCTGGAGCGCCTTGAACGACACGCAAAGGAAAACCAGGCGTGTGCATGTCGGCGTTCTGCTCATCGACAGTAACGCGAAAACCGCTGTTGACTGCGACGAGGGCAAGCTGACATACCGCAAGCGTCCGTATGCCGTCACACGCGCCTGCTTCGACTCGCTGACAGCCAAAGAATAACAGAGTATTGCATTATAAGGGTCGATGTGCTATAATTCTCACCACAAATATAAATAAATGAAGGCTAAATGAATCGCGCAGGAAACAACGAAAGTTTCCGAGGGAGTAATACTCTCAGGTGACCGCACGGGCAAAACTGCGCGCGGACAGCGCTCCGGAGAAGTCCGAATAACGGGTGCCGAAGGTGCAAGGCTTCAGTTTTTGCTGAAGTCAATCTCTCAGGCAAAAGGACGGAGAGAAGACCGGCATTTGCGCACGCGGCGACACGCGGGGAGATGGCCGTTTGTTTGCGGAGTTAAACTATCTGTTTAGCTTCGTTTTTTATATGCAAATCAGCTTAGGAGAACATTTCCATGTCAGAAATTATTGACGCCATAGACAGTGTTGTCGCGTATATAAACAACAACATTCTGTGGGCTTTCCCCATGATTTTCGTAATAATCGGAACGGGTATATATTTCACCATTCGCACGCGCGGGCTTCAGGTGCGCCGCTTCGGCGAAGCGCTCAAAACCACGATAGTTCCGACTGTCAAAAACATTTTTCGCGGCAAAAAGAAAGATTCGGGCCAAGACGAAAAAAACATTTCGCAGTTTGAGGCCTTCTCAACGGCGATATCCGGCACCGTCGGCACCGGCAATATAGTCGGCGTAACCGGCGCTTTGCTGGCAGGCGGACCGGGCGCTGTCTTTTGGATGTGGGTATCGGCATTCTTCGGACTAATAACAAACTATTCCGAAAACCTGCTCGGTCTGTACTTTCGCAAAAAAGACAAGTCGGGCAGTTTCGACGGCGGTCCGATGTACTACATAGAAAACGGCATCGGCTGGAAGCCGCTCGCATTTATATTCGCTCTGTGCTGTTCTCTGGCCGCGCTCGGAATGGGTATGGTACAGATTAACTCCATTTCCGGCACCATTCAGTCTACTGCCTCCGCCCTTAACGACGACTGCAACAAGAAAGTCATCGCCTGGATAGTGGGTATAACCATCGCTGTCATGACCGCTCTCATTATAATAGGCGGCATTCAGCGAATCGGAAAGGTTGCGTCCATGGTCGCGCCCTTCATGGCTCTGCTGTTCATAGTAATGGCAGTTATCATACTCTGCGTGAATATCACCGCCGTTCCCAAGGCTTTCGCGCTGATATTTGAAAATGCCTTCAGCTTCCGCTCGGTCGAGGGCGGTTTCCTGGGCTATGTGATAATGAAGGGTATGCGCTACGGCTTCGCCCGCGGCGTATTCTCCAACGAGGCCGGACTCGGCTCGACCGTCATAGCCCACACCGAAAGCGAGATAAAGGAACCGGTCAAGCAGGGTATGTGGAGCATTTTCGAAGTATTTCTCGACACCTTGGTTATCTGCACGCTAACGGCGGTCTCGCTGATTTCCACCGGGCTTTTCGACTTTACCGACATTGCGGGGAATGCGGCTCTCGAAAAGGCAGATGTCGCAAGCTCTGCCTTCAGCAACACCTTCGGTAACTTCGGGCTGATAATATTTACGGTAATTCTTCCTCTTTTCGCATTCACTACAATCATTGCCTGGTCGTACTACGGTCAGAATGCTACCCAATACATTTTCAAGAATCATCCGACAGCTGCAGGAAACACCTTTAAGGTGATTTATGTACTGCTCATCGTGGTAGGCGCGGTCACCAAAAGTACCTTTGTGTGGGATCTCGACGAATTCTTTAACGCCTGCATGGCAATCCCCAACCTCATCGCGCTCATAATTCTCGGCTCACTGGTGGTCAAGATAACCAAGAACTACTTTGAACGCAAAAACGGCGCCGATATCGAGCCCATGCTGTCGGCTTATCCCGAATTGAACGCGGAATTTGCGGCGGAAATATCCAAGCAAAACGGCAAAAACTGACAAAAGTGCTGTAGTATTACGGCAAAAGCGGAAAGCCTGTCGGCTTTCCGCTTTTCATATCATTTCGGCCGGCACAGGGCTGACGCAAAAAAGGCTCGCCTTCGGAACAAGCTCCGAAAGCAAGCCTTATTTTTATTGCACATTTTCACGAAAGCGCCGCTTATTCTATAAGCACACCCTCGTTACTGTCCGATTTCCGGTTCGAAAACCGGCATGGGCAAAAGTTTGAAGAGATTGCGCTCGTGCATTTCGTCGATTCTCTTCTTTGTATCGGGGTCGTCGCAAACACCTTCGCGGATGTAACGGTCCAAAACGGCATAGGTAAATCCGAGATTATCCTCGTCGGTTTTTCCGCACAGCCCGTCTATCGGCGGCTTCTCGATGAATTTCTCGGGAAGTCCCAACACTCTGCCGACTGCCTTGACCTCAGCAACCGTGAGTTTTGACAGCGGGCTGAAATCGCCTGCCGCATCGCCGAATTTTGTTGCGTAGCCGACCCAATCCTCAGAAAGGTTGCAGGTGTTCGCAACGCGGCCGTTGACATTCTGTGAAACGGCATACAGCGTCGCCATACGGATACGCGGAGGAAGATTGAAGGTAGCCTGCTGCGAGAACTCGCCGAGCTCGGAAAGGCTCGCCCTGACTGCGTCTATCGCCGCGCCGACATTGACGGTATAATTCTTTATACCCAAAAAACTGCAAAGCTCGATGGAATAATCAATATCGAACTGCTCGCCCTGCGGCATCATTACGCCGATCACCCGCTCACGCCCGAGTGCCTTTACGCACAGCGCCGCGGTAATCGAGCTGTCCTTGCCGCCGGAAATGCCGATAACGGCATTACAGCCCTTGCCGTTAACCTCAAACCAATTCCTTATCCATTCTGCGGCGGCCGAAGCCGTCTTTTCCGCATCAAAAGAATACATTACAGAAGCTCTGCTCCGCACTCGCGGCAAAGCTCGATATCCTTCTCCGGCCAAGCTGCCGCCTGAACCTCGCCGATGTGCATTTTCTCAAGAAGCAGGAAGCAGATACGCGACTGACCGATACCGCCGCCGATGGTGAGCGGAAGCTTGCCCTCGGCAATACCCTTGTGATACGGGAACTGAAGTCTGTCTGTATCGCCTGTGATTTCAAGCTGGCTGACGAGCGATTTTTCATCAACGCGGATACCCATGCTGGAAACCTCTGTGGGTTTATCGAGAATCTCGTTGTAGAAGAGAAGGTCGCCGTTGAGCTGCCAATCATCGTAGTCGGGAGCTCTTCCGTCGTGCTTTACGCCGCTCTTGAGCAGACCGCCGATCTGCATAACGAAAACTGTATGGTGCTTCTTGATAAGCTCTGCCTCGCGCTGCTTGGGAGTGAGGTCGGGATACTCGTCCTCAAGCTGCTGAGAGGTGATGAAGTAAACATTGGGATCGAGAGATCTCTTGAGCTGGGGATAAGCCTCCTGAAGAGTCTTCTGGGTGTTGATAACCGCGCCGACAATCTTCTTTACGGTTTCCTTCAAAAATTCGATTGTACGGTCCTCGCGGGTAATAACCTTTTCCCAATCCCACTGGTCAACGAAAATGGAGTGATCGTTGTCGACATCGTCGTCGCGGCGGATAGCGTTCATATCGGTGTAAAGACCCTCGCCGGGCTTGAAGCCGTAGCGGTAAAGAGCCATACGCTTCCACTTTGCAAGCGACTGGACAACCTCATACTTGCCGTCGAGCTCCTTGATGTCAAACTCAACCTTGCGCTCAACGCCGTTCAGGTCGTCGTTGATACCGCTTCCCTGACGGACAAAGAGAGGAGCGGAAATGCGCTCGAGGCCGAGTGCCTTCTTGATTTCGGTCTGGAATGAATCCTTGCAAAGCTTAATAGCCTTCTGTGTTTCACGGAGAGAAAGTGCGGATTTATAGTCTTTTATCAGTATCAGGTCTTTCATTTTTTTACCCTTTCGTAAATAATTCTTTTGTTTTTGTTTTCTGATTTGGTTTTTTACCGAATATTTCCGACGGTTCTCGGATAAAGAATGACGTCGCGGATATTCGACATGCCGGTCATGTACATGAGTATGCGCTCGAGGCCGAGGCCGAAGCCGCTGTGCGGAACAGAGCCGAAACGGCGAAGGTCGAGATAGTCGTGATACTCATCAACGGTCATGTGCTTTGCTTCCATAGCGGAAAGCAGCTTATCAAGGTCTGCCTCGCGCTCGCTGCAGCCTATTATTTCACCCACACCCGGAACAAGCAGGTCGGTGGCAGCGACGGTCTTGCCGTCGGGGTTCTGCTTCATATAGAAGGATTTGATATCCTTCGGATAATTCGTGACAAATACGGGTTTGCCGCAAATCTTTTCCGTGATATACCGCTCGTGCTCGGTCTGGAGGTCGCATCCCCACTCAACGGGATATACAAACTGCTCTCCGGATTTTTTAAGAAGCTCGACGGCGTCGGTGTAGTCGAGAATCGCAAACTTTTCGCTTGCAACCTTCTTAAGCTTTTCCGTCAAGCCCTTCTCGTAGAACTTTTCAAAAAACTCAAATTCCTCCGGACATTTCTCAAGAGCCTCGGTGATAATATACTTTATCATATCCTCGGCGATTTCGATAATGTCGTTAAGGTCCGCAAAAGCCACCTCCGGCTCAACATGCCAGAATTCGGCAACGTGGCGGGGCGTATTGCTGTTTTCCGCGCGAAAGCTGGGGCCGAAGGTGTAAATCTTGCCGAACGCCATAGCGGCAACCTCGCCCTCGAGCTGTCCGGAAACCGAAAGTCCGGCGCGCTTTCCGAAAAAGTCGGAGGAATAATATTCGTCTTCGGACTTATACTTGTCCGAATAGCCTATTGTCGTTACCTTAAATACCTCTCCCGCGCCCTCGCAGTCACTGGCGGTGAGGATGGGAGTATTGACATAGACAAAATTCCTGTTCTGAAAAAAACGGTGGATTGCGTCCGAAACAACCGAACGCACGCGAAATACTGCGTTAAAGGTATTACTTCTTACCCTCAGATGCGGAATGGTACGTAAATACTCGAGCGTATGGCGTTTTTTCTGCATCGGATAGTCTCCGGGGCAGGCGCCCAGCACAGTCACGGCGTCAGCATTTATTTCTACACCGCCGTTTATTCCCTCGCAGACAGTCCCTTCGACCTTGAGCGAGGTTCCGCCGGGCATATACGGCGAACAATTATCGAACTTCGCTTTGTCGAGCACTATCTGGAGATGTTTGAGTGAAGTGCCGTCGTTCAATTCAAGAAACGCGACATTTTTCGAGTCGCGCGAGGTGCGAACCCAGCCGCAGACCGTCACGCTTTTGCCCATATTTGCATCGTTATTTAGGATGTCGATGATATCTATGTGCTTCATAAAATACTCCCTTCTAAATATTTTCCTAAAATATAAGAATTATGTTAACATTACGTATATAATTTTGTCAAGAAAAAATTGCGTATATTTCGCATTTTTTTTGCAAATGCTATAACCAAACAGCTAAGGAGCAGCGGTATGGAACAAGAAAGAAGAGAGCTTGAAGAAGAGAGTATAAAAAAAGATATCATTCAGTGTACCGGAGGAATAATCGCCTCTTCCGACGATTTTACAGTCCAATGTCTGACTGTCGCCGGTCAGGTCGAGGGACATACCTCCCTCGGGCCGAGCATTAAAACCACCCGATACGAACAGCTGATACCGACGCTTGTAGCGGTAGAACAAAGTCCCGAGATCGACGCGCTTCTTCTGGTGCTCAACACTGTCGGGGGCGATGTGGAGGCGGGGCTGGCGCTCGCCGAAATGATAGCCTCCATGAAAACTCCGACAGCCTCGCTGGTGCTTGGCGGCGGTCACTCCATCGGAATTCCGCTCGCTGTATCGGCCGACATTTCATTTATTGTAAAATCCGCCACAATGACGGTTCACCCGGTCCGCACTACGGGGCTCGTGATAGGCGTGGAGCAGTCGTTTTCATATTTCCAAAAAATGCAGGACAGGATCACCGATTTTATTACCGACCACTCGGGAATTACCGTCGAAACCTGGAATTCACTGCTATACCGCACCGACAAAATCGCCGCCGATGTCGGCAGCATACTCGACGGCACCGAAGCAGTGGAATGCGGACTGATAGACTCGCTGGGCGGACTCTCAGACGCCCTGTCCGCTCTCAAGCGCATGAAGGGATAGTGCTTTCCGGCCGCGGGGCGCGTTTTCCGAAACGGTGCTTCACCGGATATGCAAAAAACGGACAGCCTTTGCCCAAGTGTCCTTTAAGAACACTTGGCAACAGCTGTCCGTTTTATTATTCAGTCATTTGTGTGCCGCAAGGCCGCGCTGTCAGTCAAGATATCCCTTTCTGAACAGCAGCTCTGCTCCGAGAAGAGCGCCGCCGGCGGCTCCGCGTATGGTATTATGCGAAAGGCCCACGAACTTGTAGTCAAATATCGGATCCTCTCTCAAACGGCCGGCAGTAATACCCATTCCGTTTTCCGCCATGCGGTCGATACCCGTCTGCGGATGGTCGGGCTCGTCGAAATACCGGATAAACTGCCCCGGCGCGGAGGGAAGTCCGAGCTTTTGGGGCTCGCCGGAATAATCCTTCCATGCCGAGAGAATTTCCTCTGCCGTCGGCTTGTTCTCAAACTTGACCGAAACTGTTGCGAGATGTCCGTTTGTAACGGGAACGCGAATGCACTGAGCCGAAATAACGGGAGCCTTTGCGGCAACAATCTCATCGCCGACAATACTGCCCCATACCTTGAGCGGCTCGCGCTCGCTCTTCTCCTCCTCGCCGCCGATATACGGAATGACATTATCCTGCATTTCGGGCCACTCGCGGAAGGTCTTGCCCGCCCCCGAAATCGCCTGATATGTGCTGACGAAGATTTGGGTCGGACGGTATTTCAAAAGAGGAGTAATAAGCGGAACATAGCTCTGAATGGAGCAGTTCGGCTTAACCGCGATAAAGCCGCGCTTGGTACCGAGGCGCTTGCGCTGAGAGTCGATAATGCGCGCGTGGTCGGAGTTTATCTCTGGGATGAGCATGGGCACATCCGGAGTCCAGCGGTTGGCCGAGTTATTGGAAATGACCGGCAGCTCCGCCTTGGCGTACTTGTCCTCGAGCGCGATTATCTCATCCTTTTTCATATTTACGGCGCAGAAAACGAAGTCGCACTCCGCCTTCATAGTCTCTATATCCTCAGCGTCGTGTACGACAAGCTGTTTTACGCCCTCCGGAATGCTCTCATCGAGCTTCCAGCGGCCGTCGACTACGTCGATATATTTCTTTCCGGCACTTCTTGCCGACGCTGCAAGCGCCGTCACTTCAAAGTACGGATGATTTTCGAGCAGCACAATAAAGCGCTGTCCCACCATGCCGGTTGCTCCGATGATTCCGGCGCGAAGTTTTTTTATTTCTGACATATTGATTACCACCTCTTCGAGTAAAATCACTTTTTCGGCGGATTAACCGCGCAAAAGATTAGTATATATATTGGGACTGCTGCCGTCTATGACAGTTGCACCGCAGGCTTTTCTGTAGAAATCCACAGGACCCGCGCCGCCGATAACGGCGTAGCCGTAGCCCTCGTTCTTCATGGCCTCAAGGCAATTAAGGAGCAGCGCCGTTCCGACGCCGCGCTCGCGGGCGGCAGGGTCGACTCCCATCGGGCCGAAGTAGCCCTTCATGGTCGCGTCATAGCAAGCAAAGCCGATTATTTCATCGCCCTTGACCGCTGCAAAGCAGCTTACGGGGAAATGGCAGAAAGCGGCCTCGCACTCGCTCGCCCATCCGGCGGCAAACTTTTTCCCTATCCAGTCGCACACGAGACGCTTATTCGGCGTCATGGCGCGGATTATCCTGACGCCCTCCTTATCAAGGCGCCCGGTCAGCTCCCCCGCGGACGGCAAATTATATAAATTCACGAGCATATCTGGCATACTCTCACCCCGCATCACAATTATATCAGTTATTATACCCGGTTATCCGGGATAAAAGCATAGGGTGCACTTCGAAAACAAAGTACACCCTAATAAAACGCTTATTTATACTTGCGTTTTCTTGCCGCTTCCGACTTCTTCTTACGCTTTACGCTGGGCTTTTCATAGCACTCACGCTTGCGAAGCTCGGATAATACGCCGCTTCTCGCGCACTGTCTCTTGAATCTGCGGATAGCACTGTCAAGAGATTCGTTTTCTTTAACTTTTACTTCTGCCACTCATTTTCCCTCCCTTCGCACTGTGCAAAGAGAACATTCATTTTTTGTCGCCGCCTGACAAGCACATCAGGACAACTACGGTTTATTATACTATACGATATTCGCCTGTGTCAATATATTTGCTCTACTTTTTTATCTTGCGACAATATTTACGAGCTTATCCGGCACGACGATTTCCTTGACTATTGTCTTTCCCTCAAGCAAAGCTTTGATTTCATCAAGCGCCTTTGCCTTTGCAAGAAGCTCGTCCTTATCGGTTCCGGCGGCAATATTCATTTTGCACTTGATCTTGCCGCATATCTGAACAACTATCTCAACGTCAGACGCCTGAGTCTTGCTGTCGTCATATTCCGGCCAAGCCGCTACGCTTGCGAAGCCCTCGTTTCCGAGGCGCTCCCACATTTCCTCCGCCATATGCGGTGCAAACGGCGAAAGGATTTTGGTAAATACCGAAAGCTCGTCAACCGTCAGTGAGCCGAAATCGTAAATCTTATTCATAAGCGTCATCATTGAAGCGATGGCGGTGTTGAACTTCATTTCGTCTATGTCCAGCGTAACCTTCTTGACGGTCTTGTGGAACTCGGAGTCAAGCTCGGGAGTAACGCCGCTGCCCTTTGCAAGCTCGAAAAGCCCGTCAAAGCGGTCAAGGAAGCGCTTGCAGCCCTTGATGCTGTCATTTTTCCAAGGTGCGCTCTTCTCGAAATCTCCGATGAACATCTCATACAGTCTGATTGTATCGGCGCCGTATTCAGCCACCACATCGTCGGGATTGATGACATTGCCGCGCGATTTGGACATCTTGACGCCGTTTTCACCGAGAATCATGCCGTGCGCCGTGCGCTTCTTATACGGCTCCTTGCAGCCCAGAATGTCGATATCGTAAAGGAACTTTGCCCAGAAACGCGAGTACAGCAGATGAAGGGTAACATGCTCCATGCCGCCGTTGTACCAGTCTACCGGCATCCAGTAGTCGAGAGCCTCGCGGCTTGCAAGCTCCTTATCATTGTGAGGGTCGCAGTAGCGCAGGAAATACCAGGACGAGCCCGCCCACTGAGGCATGGTGTCGGTCTCGCGCTTTGCGGGACCGCCGCAGTGCGGACAGGTGGTATTTACCCAATCGGTCATCTTGGAAAGCGGAGATTCGCCGTCGTCAGTCGGCTCGTACGCATTTGTCTCGGGAAGTCTCAGCGGAAGCTCCTCTTCCGGAACGGGAACCCAACCGCACTTCTCGCAGTAAACCACCGGCATGGGCTCACCCCAGTATCTCTGACGGGAGAACACCCAGTCGCGCAGCTTGAAGTTGACCTTTTTGCGACCCAAGCCCTTTTCCTCGAGCCATTGAGTAATCTTCTCTTTGGCCTCCTTGACCTCAAGTCCGTTCAAAAACTCGGAATTGATGAGCTTGCCCTCGGCAACGTCGGTATATGCGGCGTTCTGAACATCACCGCCGGCTACAACCTCGATAAT
>JAQXGK010000053.1 GCA_029006345.1 Bacillota bacterium | reverse complement strand
TCAAGAAGAGTTTTTGCCACCGCCACCGGCACCAAAGCCCCAAAGGCACAAGTCTTTGGGGCTCTACTCTTTACTGAAATCAGTCAGTATTAGTAGACAAAAGAAAGAGTGAAAAGGTGTTCTTGCTTTTTTTACAAATTAGCAATATAATATACAAAAGTGATATCGTTAAACGCAAGTCCGTTTTAGAAACAGCAGATACATTATGTTTTGAACACGAAACACCGCAAGGCTTTTACCTTTGTACTTTATCTGAGATTTTTACATGATGCGAGGTAATTCGCTGTGGCGGCGGTGATAGACTTAAAGAAACAGACGATTCTTCTCGAGGTAAATGCCAAATGGTCGTAAAATACTACGCAGAAGTGAATTTAGTTTGCATTTTATTTCTTGTTGTTCTGATTATTTTTACAAATCAGACCGGAAATAAGAATTGCCGTCTGTCCTCCGACAGAAGAGTTCTCAAGCTGCTGCTGTTGACAACGGTAATTATGTGCATTTCCGATATGGCGGCGGGCATCTGCCGCGGACAGTTTTTTCCGGGAGCACGCGTGCTGATAGAAATCAGCAATTTGCTATATTACGAGACTGTTTCCGTCGTCAGCTTTCTCTGGCTCGTTTTTGTGTTTTCAAAGCTGGGAATCATTCGCAATTACAAGTCCGAGCTTCTTTTGTGGACATTGCCGCTGATACTGATTACCGCGATAATCTGCGTCAACCCTTTGACCAACTGGATGTTTATCATCGATGAGAACAATTTGTATGCCAGAAACGCAGGCGTATATTTTCATTGGCTGATTTCCTGGGGATATCTGATAGTTGCAACCGTTGCTTCAGCCTATAAAACGATTCGCGAGCCGGACAAGAGCAAACGCCGTGAAATAAGGTCGCTGTTGAGCTTTATAATAGCTCCGTCGATTGCCGCCGCAGTGCAGATGCTGTTCTACGGCGTGACCTGTTTTCAGGTTGGGGTCGTCATCTCACTGCTGATAACATATCTGAACGACCAGAATGACCAGATACTGACCGATGCTCTGACGGGACTGAGCAATCGCTACGGCTTTGATAAATATTGGGAAAGTTATACACAGCACCACGCTGAAACGCATTTGACCCTGATGATGATAGATGTGGACAGTTTTAAGCAAATCAATGATAAATTCAGTCATCTTGAGGGAGACCGCGCACTTACAGAAGTGGCAAATGCCGTGAAAAACAGTTGTGAGGCGGCCCTATCCAAATGGAGGGCATGTCGGTACGGAGGAGACGAATTTGTTCTTTCCGCGTGTGACTGCGCACCGGAGGAAATTGAAGAGCTTAAAGAAAAAATCCGCAAACAGCTTGCTGAAATCAATCATTCCTACACACTGTCCGTCAGTACCGGCACAGCCACCGGCATGTGCGCAAACGCCGATGATATTGACAGATTGCTCCTTGAAGCCGACAAATCCATGTACGAAGACAAAAAGCGAATCAAATGAGCTGCTTTTTCCGAGTGACAAATCGCAAACGGGCAATTATAACCCGAAAACAAACCGATAGAAGCCGCTGCATTATTCGCAATGCAAATGCAGTCGGCCTTGAAGACACAAATATAAGGCACCCGCATTGCCCAAGCGATTAGGGCAAGGCGGGTGCCTTTACAGTTTTATTTTGCGAACCGTACCCAGCGAGTCGCCCTCCTGCAAGCGGTCGGAAACATAAATCATATTTTCCGTATACCCGAAAACGCGATCTGCGCGAATTTTCTCGATAAACATATCAAGCTGCCGCCCGTCAAAATCCGCCCGACGGCGCTTAGCCGCACTCTCGGCGGTTTTTGCAAGTCTCTCTGCCCTTTCACGCCGCGTCTCGTGCGGTATTGAACCCGGCATTTTTGCCGCCGCAGTTCCCGGCCGTTCGGAATACGGGAATATGTGCGAGTGAAGAAAAGAAAATCTTGAAACAATATCCTGAGTGTCGGCAAAATCCGATTCTGTTTCGCCGGGAAATCCGCAGATAAAATCACCGCTCAAGCAGATATCGGGGCAAAGCCTTGTTATGCTTTCCAGCCTCGAAACCAGCATATCTCTCGTATAACCGCGGCGCATGGCGGCAAGCACACTGTCCGAGCCGCTCTGAACCGAAACGTGGTAGTGCTTTTCAACCCGTTCGAGTTTCAGCATATCCGACACAAATTCTTCGGTCAGGATTGCGGGATTGAGCGACCCGAAGCGAATTCTTTTGACATTTGTTTCGTTATGAATACGCCTTGTCAGCTGTGCAAGCCCGAAGCCATCCAGATCCGTCCCGTAAGCCGATATCTCAATGCCGGTTAAT
>JAQXGK010000052.1 GCA_029006345.1 Bacillota bacterium | reverse complement strand
CACGCAAAAAACATAATCCATCTTTTGGACAACGTAAAATACAGATTTTATCCTTTGCCCGAACCGAGTTTTTTGGATGTGCAGCTCATTATTTCCGAAAAAAGCGTTGCCGTCAGCCGGTTAAAAGCACCGTTCTTCACGATTTTTTTAGAGCATCCGCTCTTGTGCCGTGCTTTTGCCGAGTATGCAGATTCGGTAAAAAAACAGTACACTCTGGATAAAGTAACGCTGAAAAGAAAATTGGAGGGGTATTGCTGATATCACAATAACGGAACAATCAAGACAAATCGGCGGTGACTGAAGTTCAGCAACCGCCGATTATTGTATAACGAAAAGCCGTGAAATTCACGGCTTTTACTTTTGCTCTATTTTCTTTTCGATAGTAATACAAGACGATGTCAGCATTCGCTGAATTCTTCCACAAAGATTTCTATGCTTTTTAAATGCTTCTTCATCAATAGAGTTGTTCGAATATAAAAGCTTCAACCAGCTTTCTGTTTCAACACATTCCTTGCGAGCAATTTTAAATTTCGAAAGCATATCAGGTAAACTTTGAGGATATTGAGCTTCAGTGATATTGGCAAATACACTTGAAGAAGATTTACGAATTTGAAAAACAATATTTGAATTGCATTTGTGTTCTAAATTTTTACAAAGAGCTTCAATATCAACAGCCAACTGTTCAGCGTATTTAAGTAATGGATTGTTTTTCATGCTCTCACCTCTTGTAACAAGTATAGCAGAAAACCGTTTATAAATCAAGGCGAAGCCTTGTATGTAATCCGCAACTTGTTGCGGTGTGTAATCATCACGAAGTGATGTATGTAATCAATCCGAAGGAAGAAACATACAAGTCTTACGACTTGATGACATACCGTTTGCAAAGCAAACGGATTTCATACGCCTATCGGCGATTACATACCAATCCTTCGGATTGGATAAAAATAAAGGACTTCCAAAGAAGTCCTTTATTTTTTGGAGGCGCCACCCAGATTCGAACTGGGGAGTAGAGGTTTTGCAGACCTGTGCCTTACCACTTGGCTATGGCGCCGTATTGGAGCGGAAGACGAGATTCGAACTCGCGACATTCGCCTTGGCAAGGCGACGCTCTACCACTGAGCCACTCCCGCGGATTGGTGCCTTCGGGCGGAATCGAACCACCGACACGGGGATTTTCAGTCCCCTGCTCTACCGACTGAGCTACAAAGGCAGCAATGGCGATCCGAAAGGGGCTCGAACCCTCGACCTCTCGCGTGACAGGCTAGCGCTCTAACCAACTGAGCTACCGGACCGTAAAAAAATGGTGGGAACAATAGGGCTCGAACCTATGACCCTCTGCTTGTAAGGCAGATGCTCTCCCAACTGAGCTATGCTCCCACGCAGTGCGGATAATTCATAATAACCGCTGCGACTGTTTTATTATATGCAACGATGTCTGTTTTGTCAATTGTTTTTATGAAATTTTTATTATATTTTTTGACTAAGTAAATTCTCAAAGTAAATGCAACGGCGGAATCAACTTTGGGAATTCACATTATTTATTGACGCTTACCATAACACAGGCAGGAATGCCGTTTTGCGCGGCATGCCTGCCTGTGCTTTATCAGCAGCAACCCGGCTGTTTGTGCCGCACACCGGTTTTGTTACTTGATGCCTATATCCCTGCGGAAGTGTTTGTCCTTAAAATCAATCATTTCCACCGCATGGTAAGCCTTTTCCCTGGCCTGTTCCACGGTATCGCCCATGGCAGTAACGCCCAGAACCCGGCCTCCGGAGGTAACAAGCTTTCCGTCCTTCAACGCCGTACCTGCGTGGTATATTACAGCACCGCTTGCCTCGGCATCGGCAAGTCCCGATATCTCATAGCCCGTGGTATATTTGCCGGGATAGCCGCCTGATGCCATAATGACGCAAACGCACGCCTGCTCCGACCACTCAATATTGATAGTGTCCAGCGTACCGTCTATTACGGCGTTGAAGATATCCACAAGATCGGTTTTAAGCCTGGGCAGCACTACCTGTGTTTCAGGGTCTCCGAAGCGCGCATTGTATTCCAGCACCTTTATGCCGTCCTTTGTGAGCATAAGTCCGAAATACAGAACCCCCTTGAAGGTGCGGCCCTCGCTGTTCATAGCATTTACGGTAGGAAGCAGTATATTGTCCCGCAGCCAGCCGTCACAGTCGCTGCTGTAATGCTTGCTGGGACTGAAGGTACCCATTCCGCCGGTATTAAGCCCCATATCGTTGTCCAGGGCACGCTTATGGTCCTGCGAGGTCACCATGGGTACTATTGTCTTGCCGTCCGTAAAGCAAAGCACGGATACCTCGGGTCCGGTCATAAACTCCTCCACGACTATCCTTGCACCGGCCTTGCCAAAGGCATT
>JAQXGK010000051.1 GCA_029006345.1 Bacillota bacterium | reverse complement strand
TCTGCCAAGCAGTATAGAAACGATTGAGGGCGGTGCATTTATGAACTGCTCTGCGCTGAGGAAGGCAGTATTAAACGAAGGCTTGAAAGAAATCGGTTCGAGCGCTTTTGAAGGCTGCGAAAGCTTAAGCGATGTTAATCTGCCGGACAGCCTCGAGAATTTATACTTTTACGCTTTTGTGGGCTGCAAAGCTCTGAAAAGTATTAATATCCCGACAGACTGTTTGGGCAATGGCAGTACCAGTCTGTTTATTAGTTCGGGACTTGAAAGCATAACGCTTAACGAAGGAATTACATTCATACCGGGAAATTTCATTTCATATACAAACGTGACAGAAGTCATACTTCCAAGCACGGTTAAGACTATAGACGCATATGCCTTCAGCATGTGCCACAAGCTCAAATCTATTACACTCAATGAGGGACTTGAGTGTATAGGTTACCGTGCATTTATAGGGCAAAACAATCTGACAGAGATAGTAATACCCAAAACGGTAAAGGTCGTTCAGGATACGGCCTTTGATTCATCTGCACCTGACGGAGAAACAAGAGAGCAAACCATAAAGGTGAAATTTGAGGGCAACGCTCCGGAACAGTTTATCGACAACGGTACAACAATTGAAAAGAATGTACATATAACTATATGCTACCATGATGGTGCTAAGGGCTTCACATACCCCGAATGGAACGGTTATCCGACTGAGATATGGTGAGAGAATATTTGTCCTTATCATCGACTTGATTCCAGTGTTGAAAAATATACTACTGTCTAAAACCTTCAAAACCACTTAACCGTATACCACCGTGTTTGGGTTCTGCGGGAAGACAGAGAACCGTACCCTGTCTTATGTGGTAAACAAATACACAGACTGGATATATATCATTGGGATATAAAGCATATTATTGAAAGGGAAAAATCAAATGAAAAGACTGATTGCAATACTCGTGGTTGTTGTTTTGCTGATGCTGACCAGCTGCGGGCAAGCTCTATTTCTGAGCCTTGCCTCCTGCGATAATAATGTATCGCAGAAGGAAGTTTGCGATTATATCGACGGAAAAACCGACAGCCTTAAAGAATGCGCGGACAGGGCATTACAGTCCGGTTCGCCCTTGAATAATGAAGAATTAGTCGGCATTTTGGGGGAGGAAACGATTGTCGAAGGAGCTCGCGCCGAGATCGATGGGCAGAACAGAGTCGTGGTATTTGATTGCGGTGGTTCGGGTATCGGCGGAGATTCCGAGTATTCGGGGTTTTACTATTCCGAAAACGATATACCCTTCGGCGTTGATTTTGCCGAGATCTGCACATTCACCGAGACCGAGCCCGATACCTATTGCTGGAGCGAAGAGGGCGGCTCACATAGCGTGTATACGGTAAGGCTTACGGAGAATTGGTTCTATTTTTACGAGATTTACCATTAATAATTCCGACACATGTATGATATGCACCTCCAAAAGCGTCTAACTTTTGGGGCGCATATCAAACCGTCCCCTGTCTTACTGTAAATCATAATTTGTTTGAGGTGAAACAATGAAAAAAAGCATAGTTGTTTTATTAGCATGTACGTTATTTCTTTTGTTTGTATCTTCTTGTGACAGTAATCTCGCAGGAGAAAGCATTTCGAATGACCCGGTTATCACCAGTGAAAAGAAGACAAGCCAAGATCAACCCAAACAGGACAGCACATATGACAACACACCGAAAAACGCAATATCAGAAGAATTTGCAGACATATTACTGACCTGCTTAGACGAAATGACCGAGGAGGATCTGACCGAAATCGGATTTCAGGAAATCACATCGCATGACGAGGATTACGGTAAATCGTTCGGGCTCATTTTTAAGGAAGACAATCACGCTATAACATCTATAACCGTTTGCAAAGAGCTGAACGACGGGTACGGCAACCAAGGGCAGACAGAAGTTGTTTTTGACGATTTTTCTTCGGATGGTATCATCAGCGCAACCTACAGATTGATGAAAAGCAAGACATATATTTGTATATTTGTTAAGGGAAGCCCGGTTTCCGAATGGGACAGCGAAAGACTTCAAAATAATCTTTCAGATATTTTCGAAAACAGGATTCCGCGCTGAGAGGGAAAAGAAAAATTCACCTTAAGAACGAATGTAACGAGTATAAAGTGTTACCCCAGTATCCCTCGATGCACAAAAGTGCATCGGGGGATTGCTTATAGTTTATTATTTATCTTTACGGTGACGATATTCGATTAATATCGACAAAACTTGAGATATTTCGTTCTTGGTTTGCGGCGAAATGGATATTATACTGAAATCAGGATATCTTTACTCTGAATAAGGAGAAGATAATGAAAAGATCAATAGTTTTCCTGCTTGCGATTTCTTTGATACTCTGTCTCTTGTCCTGCCAAGAGGACAAGAATCCCGACAAGACTGTAGATACCGCGGCGAAGACAACCGAGCCGTCAGCGGCCACGACAACCACCTCGCCCTACGGCGACGAGAGC
>JAQXGK010000050.1 GCA_029006345.1 Bacillota bacterium | reverse complement strand
CGAGCGAATACAGGTGCTTTGCTGTTCGCGCAAGGGCGAATGCGGTGTACATAATCTCAATAAGCTCCTGCAGGCGCGGCTCAATCCTCCGTCTGCTTCAAAGAAGGAGCGCAAATGTGCGGATGCGATTTATCGCGTCGGAGACCGGGTAATGCAGACGCGAAACAACTACGACCTCGCCTGGGTATCCGGCGGCGAGGACGGAGTCGGTGTTTTCAACGGCGATATAGGCATCATAACCGACATAGACGCCGAAGACGAAACAGTCGAGATCGATTTCGACGGCAAAATATGCCGATATGATTTCTCCTCGCTTGACGAGGTGGAGCACGCATACGCTATTACGGTACATAAAAGCCAGGGCAGCGAATATCCGATAGTTGTTTTTCCGATCATCGACCCTCCTCCTATGCTGTGTACGCGAAATCTTTTGTATACCGGGATTACCCGCGCCAAACAGATAGTCGTACTTGCCGGATCGTACACGGATATTTGCCGAATGGCGAAAAATAATTCATATACGCCGCGTTATACCGGCCTGCGTACCATTTTAGCTCAGGTATAGCGGCTGAAAATGACCGCTTACTCACGGCGATATGATAATTATAAATAATCTGGAGGGTTAGTAATGGAAAAAATCAAAAAGAATTTCGGCTTCGGCTGCATGCGCCTTCCGATGAAGGGCGATGCTGTGGATACAGAGGAATTCAGCCGCATGGTGGATTACTTTTTGGAGAGCGGCTTTAACTACTTTGACACGGCGCACGGTTATCTTGGCGGCAAGAGCGAGACCGCTCTGCGGGAATGCCTTACCTGCCGTTATCCGCGCGAGAGCTATATTCTGACAAATAAGCTTACCGGCGCTTTTTTCGAGAAACAGGCGGATATTCTGCCTTTCTTTCAGAGTCAGCTTGAGGCCTGCGGCGTGGATTACTTCGATTTCTACCTGATGCATGCCCAAAGCGCCGGAGTTTTTGAAAAGTTTAAGAGCTGCCGCGCCTATGAAACTGCGCTGGAATTAAAGTCGCAGGGCAAAATCCGTCATTTCGGCATTTCTTTCCACGACCGCGCCTCGGTTTTGGATAATATTTTGACCGAGTATCCGCAGATAGAGGCTGTGCAGATACAGCTAAACTATCTGGACTGGGAGGACCCGGCGGTGGAGAGCCGCAAATGTTATGAAGTCTGCCGCAAGCACCAAAAGCCGGTCATTGTCATGGAACCCTGCAAGGGCGGCAACCTTGTGCGCTTGCCGGAGGACGCGGGAGCGGTGCTGGATAGCCTGCAGGGCGGCTCGCCTGCAAGCTATGCCATTCGTTTTGCCGCCGGACACGAGGGAGTTATGATGGTTCTCTCCGGTGTGAGCGATATGCAACAAATGAGGGACGACCTTGGATTTATGAGCGATTTCCAACCCCTGAACAAGCGAGAGCAGGCGGCTGTCGATAAAGTGTGCGAGCTCATCCGCACAAAACATTTGATTGCCTGCACAGCCTGCCGCTATTGTACTGATGGCTGTCCGATGAATATTTCCATTCCCGACCTGTTTGCTTGTTATAATTCAAAAACCGTCTTTAGAGATTGGAATGCCGATTACTATTACCATAGTATCCATACGGTAAATAACGGCAAGGCGTCGGCTTGCATTAAATGCGGAAAGTGCGAACAGGCGTGTCCCCAGCATCTTCCCATTCGCGAGCTTCTGGCGAAAACGGCGGAAGAATTTGATCACGGTCAGCCGGAGACGGGAGAATAGCTGTCAAAAGAATTTTGCGATTATACAGCAAAAAACCGTTGCTTATATTTAAGCAACGGTTTTTGTTATGTGGATGATTCTTATTGTTCGTTTTTTGGCTTTACGGTGACGATATTCGATTAATATCGACAAAACTTGAGATATTTCGTTCTTGATTTACGGCGATATGTATATTATACTGAAATCAGGATATCTTTACTCTGAATAAGGAGAAGATAATGAAAAGATCAATAGTATTCCTGCTTGCGATTTCTTTGATACTCTGTCTCTTGTCCTGCCAAGAGGACAAGAATCCCGACAAGACTGTAGATACCGCGGCGAAGACAACCGAGCCGTCAGCGGCCACGACAACCACCTCGCCCTACGGCGACGAGAGC
>JAQXGK010000049.1 GCA_029006345.1 Bacillota bacterium | reverse complement strand
GTTCTTTATATCCAACAATGATGTAATAAATGTCAACAGCTCTTACTTTTACATAAGCGCAGACGTGAAAGACTGCGTTATTCAAAACAACATCTTTCTGAGTTTATACAAAAGCGGCAGCTTATATAGCGCAGGCGAATGGAATTCCGACAGAATAAAGCAAGCCAAGGTTCAAAGCAATCTGATAGTTTGCTCCGCCAAAGCACAATTTGAAAACAATACTATCACAAACAACATTCTCTTCCAGGCGCTTGACTGCAAAATATGTGTCGGCGGCAAGTGGAGCGGCGTTCGGGATGCGGCAGACTTCGACGCTGATAATACTTATGACGCGCTGTTTGAAACAGACCCGCTGTTGACATCTGCAGAGAACTCCGACTATACACCGCAAGAGGACAGTCCCTGCATCTCAACCGGAATATCAAACGCCTACACGCCTAAACGGAACATGTGCGGCAAAAAGCGCGAAACGGTTAATATAGGAGCATATTAAAATCCCCGGCCGATGAAAATTCATCGGCCGATATTTTTTCGCATATAATGCAATTTATACGGAAAAATATAATCAGTAAATCGAAAGGACGCGCTATCATGAAAAAACTGATTATTTTCGCTGTTTTGACACTGATCCTGCTCGGTGCGGCTTGTCCCGGCGCTTTGGCGGCCAACGAGATCACGCAGGGTGTAGATATAATCCGACGCAAAACAGAAATGATAAAAACTACAGAGGCGGGCGGCGAGATTTTATTCGAACCGGAGGAATTTGACAAGGCTTTCGGAATAGGTAAAGTAGAATTCATAATCATTACGGAATTGCCCTCCAGCGAGGAAGGGATACTAAAGCTCGGAGGGACCGATATTGAGGTCGGCCAGGGTATCTCCCGTGCAAATATACCGCTGATTGAGTTCATACCGATAAACAAGGATGTTAAAGAGGGTCACTTTGCCTTCAAATGCTGGGGAAAACCGATGAATGTAAGAATAAGCATTACTGACGGAGTGTCACTGCAGGCTCCCACCGCATATGATATGAAGCTTGACGCATATTCAGGTATTGCCTGCAGCGCCGCCATGTGCTCTGACGGCGGCTTCAGATATGAAATAGTCTCTGCCCCGTCGCACGGTTACCTGCGCCTTATCGACGCGACAAGCGGAAATTTCGTTTTCAAACCGCACAGCGGATATACGGGTACAGACAGCTTTTGCTTCAGAAGCATCGGCAAAAACGGATGCGTCTCCGACACGGCTCGCATAGACATCAGAATCAGCGAAGCGCCTGTGCTTATGAGCGATATGCAGGACAGCGAAAACCATACCGCGGCCGTATTTTTAGCTGCTCTCGGCGCGGCAGACTATTCCTGCGAAAACGGTGTTTGCTTATTTAACAGCGGAAGCACAATGACGCGCGGAGGCTTTGCGTATATGTTAAATTCGGCAATGGATATAAAAAACTACGACAATGAGACTGTATTTTTCTCTGACAGTTCCGACAATTCAAGGGAGGCTATTGCCGTCCGTACTGCCTGTGCAAACGGAATTATGACGTCTCTTCTCACCGAAAACGGAAGAACCGCCGGTGCAAAACAGTGTATTTCCGTCCGAGATGCCTACAGTGTAATAGAGAATCTACTGGTCGGTGAATACCCGGAAACATGCATACTTCACCGTCTGTACGGCAACGACGGAACAAAAGACGAGCTGACCAAGGAAAGAGCCGCGGCCCTTATATACTCCGCATACCGCATCGACAAGGGGCAGACAAATATTAAAGAAATTTTTAATTGACTGCGAAAACACGTTCAAAAAAAGCAAAAATCATATAATCAACCGTGATAAAGCAGAAAAAAGGCGGCTCAACAGAGCCGTCTTTTAGTTTTCTTCATTATCGGTATATGTGTAACTTAACATGTCCCGAAACACTTTACGGTTTTTTTCCAACAGCTCGTCATCCTCGCCCTTGCCGAAATTACCGTAGGTTTTTTTGACGCGCATACAAACAATCGTGTCCGGTGCAAACTCCTTAAAGCCGTCGAGCTTATAGATATCAAGGTCGGAAAGCCTTATACCGTATGCATCGATGGCTTTTTCAGGGACAGCGTCGAGATAATCGACAAACGGAGCGATAATACTTTGCTCAACGAGACTGTTATAATAATACTCGTCTAAAAGCAGAATCATCGAATCTCCTGCAAGTATCTCGGTATTATAGCCCTCTAAATTTTCCTGCATGGAAACGCCGTTAATATAACCCGACGAGCCCTCGGTCCCATCAAAAAGAAGAAACTGGACATAGTCAATCGACTTTCTTCCGTCACCGTTAGCATCGGTCATGCCGACCTTTTCGGCTAACGAAACCTGCATATTGTTTACAGCTTGGGAGGAGATATTATAACGGCCGGCATACATTAAATTTGCATCCGGCTCTACCCTTCCCGCAAACTGAAAAATTAATACGGCGGCGACAAATACGCAAAACAAGCCGACGATTATTCTGAATTTATAATAATCCCATATATATTCAAGCTTCGCCGGGAAGGATAAATCCTTAAAGGTCATTTTTTCCTTTTTCATTTAATTTCCTTTTTACCAAACGAATATATACTTTGTGCTATTCATTGTGCCCCAAAAGCGGCCTTTTGTCAACAATAAAGACATAAAATATCAGAATAGAATAAAATATTCCAATATAATACTCTGTTATTCAAAATCCACCTCAAAAGCAAAATACGGTATTAATGAGCATATCGCAAAGAGCCGTGTGTCATCAAAACAAAACTGCATAACCGTCGGAATAAGTCTGATCGGAAACCAGTTTAACGCCCGGCAGGCCGGTCATAGGATCTATTATTCCGAGCATTACAGAGTCAAGTGACACACCGTTTTCCAAACGGATTTCAGTCTCTGTGGTAATACTTTCGCCCGGGGTAAGCATAGACAGTTTTATATCCACATCAGCCGCCTCTGTAATACTGCCGTTGTCGCGCTTGTAAAACAGCTTGACAGGAAGATCAAAGTACAGCGGCGCTATGCCGTCATTTTGCCAGTCGATACATATACTGCAAACGCCGTCTTTTAAGCGCCCGGCCTCAACATGAGTTATGCCTATTCTGTATCCTATGGAACGGATAATTTCTTCCCTGCCGTTTTGATACAGAACATCGGTATACTTTTTGCTGTCGCTTAAAGGACATTTGGGACCGATAAAAGTGGTGTGGCTTTCTTGAAGCAGTTTAATGCTTTCACCAAGGCCTTCTCCACACAGGTACTCCATGGTAAGAGAGCTGGTGAATTCACCACCGGACGGAGCGGTATGCCAAAAGTCGGGCATAGCCGCAAGAGCGTCTTTTTCGCCTGTTTGAGTATACTCTCCACCGCGGTTTATCCAATCCAACCATTCCCCGGTGGCCTCCGGTTCGCCTGCCATATCATTGAACAGGCCGAGGCCGTATTCGGCGGCAGCTGAAAACGGACGGCGCATAAGAAGCTTAGCAGTGCTAAACGAATCGACATAATGGCGCACATACTCGTCGCGGATATCAGCATCGGGCATACCTACTATGCCGTCCTCGCGTTTAACATGCCATTCGCCCCAGTGTCCGAGACTGCCAAGCTCGACATAAGACACAAAGCCGTCGTTAAAATAGTCGGCAAGCGCCTTTATCGCCTTCTTATGGTATTCGATGAACAAGAAATTTGAATAGTCGGGCGAATATCCCTTTCCGTAAGAGGTATCGTAAAAAGAGCCGTCGCCCGTCAGCGTGTACAGCCAATCGGGAATATCAATATGCTCGTAATCCTCGGGCTTATCGCACACAAAGCGAAGCACTGCATGCTTGCCCTGAGATTTCCACAATTCAATATTATTCTCCTCCGCAACGGAATCGAAATCAAAGGAATCGGGAGATTCCGGCTGTAATTCCCTGAAGGTTATATCAATATATACAAGCGAACATTCTAACGGTGCTTTTTTACCTCTTGCATCCGCGGCAAAGCCCATAAACGGATTTGTCACCGCTTCATCAGTCATACGATAGTCGCGCGAAACGCTGTCGTCTGTGTTGCTCTGAACGGTCACACGGGGAGGTTCGGGCTCAGTCCGTGTGCATCCGGTCATAAAGAGAAGCAAAAACGCAAATATAACGGAAAATGTCCTTTTAGCTATGATATTCACCGTTATATTGTATCGCAGAAACATCTGTTACACCTTCTGAGTCTCTGAGTTTTTCAACAAAAGCCATGCTTGCGTTTGAAGCGTAAACCTCCATGGCGAGTTCGGTATTATTGCCTCTGACGGCTGTGGATTTAATACGGTATTTCATATTACCCATTGCTCGGCGGACAAAATCAGCCGAAGCATCGTCATTATAGTGCACGACCACAATATAAAGGTGGCCGGAATTTGATCTGCGGTTGAAAGCAATCAATATCAAAAGCATTACCAATGCGGTAATGAGCGCCAGAGCATACATCTGAGCACCGCAGGTGATTCCGGTTGTTATCGCCCAGAACAGATAAAGCAAATCCAGGGGCTCCTTTATTGCGGTACGATATCTGACTATACTGAGAGCACCGACCATTCCCAGCGAAATAACGATATTGGTACTTATAGCAAGAGTTACCATTGCTGTCATTACCGACATGCCGACCAGGGTTATCGCAAAAGAACGGTTATAAACTACTCCGCGGTAGAACTTATTGTATATAAGGCAAATAATCAAGCCCAAAATAAGCGCGGCGGCCAAAGCGATTATTATGTTAACAAGGCCCGCAGTTGTGTTTGTACTGCCAAAGGATTCAAGAATTGATTTTTTAATTATGTCTTTTACACTCATAATACTCTCCCATTTACTCTGCTTCAAAAGCAAACATATAATTAATTTTATCGCAGCATAGCGTGTATTTTGAAACGGCGTTCATCTCAGCCGCCCTTGACGGAAGTATGTCCTGAACGATTTTCGGCAGATACTCGGTGAATTTTACTTCCATAATCAGCTTTCCCGGCTCTAAAACATACTGAAATGGGATTTCGCTTTCGGTAATGCCGAATCCCGGATAAGCTCCCCGTACGTCGCTGTCAAAAGTGATTCGTACGTCCCCTTGCTGCATTATATAGGGCTCGCGTTCATAGTCAACGAAAACTCTCGGGCGCATTACGCGAGAGGTACATTCGTAATAAAACTGACGGCAGAGGCTGTGTTGGCTGCTTAAAAGAAAGCCGTAATCACCGTTTATGATTTTTTCGGTCTCATCGACCGTGAGCGGCGCGCTTATTTTTGAAATATAAGAGCCGTTTTTAATCTTACATTCAAGTCTGATGAAGTCACTGCTCAGATTATAAAGCCTGATGCGGTATTTCTTTCTGCTGTTGACTCCGTCGACCTTATCGACATAAGCTGTGCTCCAATAATCGTCAAAATACAAGCTGCGAATAAGATATGCTCCGTTATTTGCGTGCTCGTCGGATTTCAAAACCGTCTTGAGCCGCTGCTTAATCAGCTCGGCATCGCCGTGATTGACCAAATATTTAAGTTCGTGTCGATACTTCATATCCCGATTCCTTATATGCCGAATTGTATTGTGCCGTCGGCAAGAACATTAAAGCCGATGATACCGTACCTTTTGACATCGTCGTAGCCCTGATACTGCTCCATGGCGGTTTGCGTCATTCCGCTTGAATTCTTTGAGGTTACCCTGATAAAGTACTGACCCGGTTCAAGCTTGGCTGTAAACGCTTGTGCCACCTGCAAATTTTCCTGAGTATCTATAATATTTGCAAAGGTATAATCCCGTGCCAGCTCGAATTTATAAGTTATATCCTCTCCATCGAAATCGTACGACGAGTCCCACCTGAATATTGTTTTGTCATTTGTAAAGGTCGGTTCCGCTATGTAAAACGGCATAGGACTTTCAAGGCTTATCTTATACATCTCGTAATTGTGTTCGATTTCATTGGGTATCATCTCAAGTATCTGATTAAAACCCTGCAGTGTCTGCGGAGCATATATCACATCCGGAACGCTTGAAATATATTGGCTTGTTATCGGCGAATAAAGCGATACGAGACTTTCTATTCTTTCCTTGGTAAGCTCCTTGCGAAGCTCCTCGATCTTTGCATTCAGCTTCTCCCGACAAGCGGCAGACTTTAATACACGCTGATGAAGAGTCGCACCCCAGTAATTTGATACGCCTCGCGTATAATTATAACCTGACGATACATTTTTGAAGGCTATATCCTCCTCAAATCTCCAAGCGCCGTCATTATCCCACGAAATGAAATACCAT
>JAQXGK010000048.1 GCA_029006345.1 Bacillota bacterium | reverse complement strand
CTCATAGGCCAGCTTGACCTTGGCTTCGTTAATCTGAGCGCCCTCGAGCTTTTCATACTCGGCGATTTCCTCAAGCGGCATAAATGTCAGCATCTTCATGGTCTTGATTACATCTGCGTCATCGATATTGCGCCAATACTGGAAGAATTCGTAGGGGCTGGTCTTTGTGGGATCGAGCCAGACGGCGCCCTTTTCGGTCTTGCCCATTTTTTTGCCCTCGGAATTGAGGAGAAGATTTATAGTCATGGCTCCGGCGTCCTTGCCGAGCTTGCGGCGAATAAGCTCGGTGCCGAAAAGCATATTCGACCACTGGTCGTCGCCGCCGAACTGCAGATTGCAGCCGTATTTCTGGAACAGCATATAAAAGTCGTAGCTCTGCATAATCATATAATTGAACTCAAGGAAACTAAGTCCGCGCTCCATACGCTGCTTATAGCACTCGGCGCGAAGCATATTGTTTACCGAAAAGCAGGCTCCGACCTCGCGCAGAAGCTCGACATAATTAAGCTTTAAGAGCCAGTCGGCGTTATTTACAAGCAAAGCGGCGTCGTCTCCGAAGTCGATAAAGCGCGCCATCTGCTTTTTGAAGCACTCGACATTATGCTCGATAGTCTCGACGGTCATCATCTTTCGCATATCGGTCTTGCCGGACGGGTCGCCTATCATGGCAGTACCGCCGCCTATAAGAGCAATCGGCTTATTCCCATGCATCTGCAGGCGCTTCATAAGGCAAAGCGCCATAAAATGTCCGACATGCAGGCTGTCGGCGGTAGGGTCAAATCCTATGTAGAATACCGCCTTTCCGTTATCAATAAGGTCGCATATACCCTTATCGTCGGTCATCTGTGCAATAAGTCCTCTTGCCTTTAATTCATCTGAAAACTTCATTTATGTATATCCTTTCGGTTAGTTCTGTTTTTCTATATTCCTTGCCTCGGCGATAAGCTCGCGCGCGTTTTCGCGAACTGTCTGAGTAATGTTGACGCCGCCGAGTATTCTCGAAAGCTCCTCGATCCTCTCATTTTCTCCGAGCTTTTCCAACTGCGTCTCGGTTCGTCCGCCCCGCTCCGACTTGCTTATCCTGAAATGACTGTCCGCCGCGCTCGCGACCTGTGCCGAATGAGTAACGCACACCACCTGAACGCTGCTTGAAAGCTTGTGAAGATTTACTCCTATCTTCTGCGCCGTTTTGCCGGATATTCCGGTATCAATCTCATCGAAAATCAGTGTGCCGACTCCATCCGAGCCCGACAGTACGCACTGAAGGCCGAGCATGATTCTCGAAAGCTCTCCGCCGCTCGCTATTGCCGCCAAAGGCTTGAAGCTCTCGCCTGAATTTGTCTTTATGTAGAATTCTATTCTCTCGGCACCGTTTTTGTCAAGTCCGGTTTCGGTTTCAGGCTCGAAAAAGCGCACTTCGAAGCCGACCTTATCCATATCAAGAAAAGAGAGCTCTCTTACAACGCCCGCGGTGATTTTATCCGCCGCGGCTCGTCTGGTCTCGGTAAGAGCAAGCGCGCATTCTCTGGCTTTTTCGACAGCGGAGGCGTATTCGCGTTCCAGCATATCGAGATTTGCCTCGTAATCCGAAAGCTTCTCAAGCTCGTTTTTGGCTTTTTCCAGACAGTCGATAAGCTCCTCAACCGAAGAAAGAGAATACTTGTGCTCAAGCGTCGATATAAGGTCAAGCCGCGAATTTATCCTGTCCAGAACAGCTCCCGGTTCCTCGTCGGTATCCGGGCAGAGCCCTGATACCTCCTCCGATATTTCGCCAAGCTCGATGGACAGAGCATTCAGCCTCTCGGACAGCCGCATGGCCTCGGGCAATATATCGCCGATGCCGGATAGTCTGTCTCCGGCAATGGAGGAAAGCTCTATCGCCCCTCTTCCGCCCTTGTCGTTACCTGAAAGAGCTCTCTGAGCTGTACGAACAGACGACAGTATCTTTTCCGAATGGCGCAGTACATCGCGCTTTTGCTCGAGAAGCTGCTGTTCGCCCGCCTTGAGGCGAGCCTTTGAAAGCTCGTTTACGCGGTATTTGAGTATCTCGGTAAGCTCGGCTCTGTTGCGGTCTGCGCCCTTCTGTTCTTCAATCTTCGAATGTGCCGCCGCAACATTTTTGTACGCCTCGGCGTATTTTTCAAACACCTCACCGCCGCCGGCAAAGCGGTCTACATATTTAATATGCTCCGAACTGTCAAGCAGAGCGTATGTATCATTCTGACCGTTAATATTGATAAGTGCCGCCGAAATCGGTCTAAGCACCGACAGCGGTACGGTCTTTCCGTTGATACGGCAGGAGGAGCGCCCGTCGGCGGTAAGAGAGCGGCTGAGCATAATGCAGTCGTCGTCGGCGCCCGGCAGTCCGTTTTCCGAAAGCAGCTCGGATACCCTGACCGGCAGCCCCTCAAACACCGCGCTTACCAGACAGGAGTCCGCTCCGGCTCTGACCAGCTCCTTACCCACTCTCACGCCCGTCAGCATATTGATAGAATCTATAAGTATCGACTTGCCCGCGCCGGTTTCGCCGGTTAGCACGGTAAAGCCCGAGGTCAGATCGAGGTCGAGCGAGCTTATCAAGGCAATGTTTTCTATGTGAATATTAGACAGCATATATGCCCTTTCCTCCTCCGAGAAATCAGAATTTTCCGGTAATCATTATTCTGAATTTGGACGCAAATTCCTTTGCCTGATCCACAGTGGCAAATGCAAGAAAAATCGTATCGTCGCCCGCAATAGAGCCGACTATTTCGACGCAGTTCATTGTGTCAATCGCGGCGGCGGCGGCCTGAGCCGCGCCCTCCATGGTATTAACAACTACGAGGTTGCCCGCCGGCATGACGCGCGTCACCACCTCGACCAGCACATTACGGTACTTTGAGATGTTTGCAAATTCAACCTGCTTGTCGTTATTTATCGCATATTTGTATGTGCCGTTCTGATTTGCGACCTTGACAAGCTTCAGGCTCTTGATATCCCGAGATATGGTCGCCTGCGTGGCATCGAAGCCGGCAGCGCGTAAAAGCCGCATAAGCTCCTCCTGAGTTTCGACGCTGTTTGTCCTGATTATCTCGAGTATTTTTTCCTGTCTTGAAACCTTCATATATCAGCTTTTCCTTCCCTGTTCTTTGTAAAAAGAATGTCGTAGAATTTCTGATTGTTCATATTCACCAGCCTGACCGGATTTGGAGAACGCCCCACAGAGACAGTATCCGCACTGTCTATTTTGACCGTAACCGAGCCGTCGAGAGTGGCGACAGTTCCAGACTCCCTGCTGTTCACGCCGGCAAATTCAAGCACTGTTTTGTCGGAAAATACTATTGTCCTGTTTTTAGACGGCAGCAAAGGACAGATAGGAGTGAAGCATATGCAGTCAAGCCGCGGGTCAATGACCGGCCCTCCGGCAGAAAGCGAATACGCGGTCGAGCCGGTAGGCGTCGATAGAATAACTCCGTCCGCCCTGTAATGCGACACCGTCCTGCCGTCAGCCGACACGGTAAAATCTATAAGCTTTATCGGCTTGTCGGCGGTAATGCATATGTCATTGAGCGCACTGCCGACCGTTTTTCCGTTTACCTTTAATTCGAGCATCATACGCTCTGCGACTTCATAATTGCCGCTCAGTATTTTCGGCAGCAGCTCAAACTGGGTCCATTCAATCTCTGCGAGAAATCCTACGCGTCCGAGATTGAGTCCGAGTATCGGCACCTCGTGCTCCGCCGCGGCAGAGGCTATCTTGAGTATTGTTCCGTCGCCGCCGAGCGTCAGTATAAGTTCGGTGTGAAAGAGCTGTTCCTGCGGCACGAATTTCACTCCGAGCTTGTTGCCGAAGCTGCCCCTGAGCTCGTCGGGAATATATATTTCGGTTCCGCCTGCAGTCAGTCTGTCTATGACCTGGTTTGTAACCGCAAAGCCGGGATCCTTAAACTCATTAGGTACTACCGATATTACTTTCACAGCTAACCCTCTTTTCAAAAATTGCTAAATACTCCGTGTTGCCGTCCCCGCCCTCGATAGGCGAGCGCATTAGTCCCGAGCACGCCAGTCCGGCATGCTCCGCCTGCCCGATAACCCTGTCAACCGCCGCGCGCCGGGTCTTTTCATCCCGCACAATCCCGTGACGGTTTAACGCGTGCCTGTCTACCTCAAACTGCGGCTTGATCAGAGAAATAAACTTGCCGCCGTCGGCGAGAAATCGGTTTACCGTGCCGTAAAGCAGGGTCTGCGAGATAAACGACACATCCATTACTACTACATCTACCTGTCCGTCTATGGGTACGGACTCATGATAACGCGCGTTAACGCCTTCTATGTTTACTACCCTCGGGTCCTGCAAAAGACTCGGATGGAGCTGCCCGTGTCCGCTGTCAAGACAGTACACCCTGCACGCGCCCCGCTTCAGCAGGCAGTCGGTAAAACCGCCTGTGCTGGCGCCGATATCAAGCGCCGTGGCGCCGGTTACGTCAAGACAAAACTGTTCGAGCGCCGCCTCAAGCTTGAGTCCGCCCCTGCCGACATAGCGTGTAAGTTCACTGTCGCATATTTCAATGCGGTCCGTCTCTTCTGTCAGAGCCGACGGTTTGAGCACGGCTATCCCGTTCACTCTCACCCGACCGGCCTTAATCAGCTTTGTCGCGAGTGTACGGCTCTCGCATTTGCCGCTGTCCGCAAGATATGCATCAAGTCTCATCATCCAGTCCTGTCCTTACCGCTTCGGCTATCTGCTCCGGCGACAATCCCGAGTGCCTCCACAGCTCATTCAGACTGCCCTGAGGTATAAAGCAATCCTCTACCGCCCGAATTATTATTTTTCCGGCAGGAAGTCTGTATTTTCCCGAGGCCGCGCCGGCCGCGACACTCTCGGAAAAGCCACCTAAGCGCATACCCTCTTCGAGAAAGCATATCAGCCTGTGTGAGCCGGAGCTTTCTATAAGCTTGCACAGCCTGTCCGAATCAAGCGGATACAGCTTGGAAATCTTAATGACAGACACGGAGACGCCGGATTCTTTGAGTAATTCCGCCGCCTCAACGGCGTTGGCGGTAATCCTGCCGAAGGTGACGATAACTGCTTCGGCATTTTCGGCGCAAAGCAACTCAATATCGCTGTTGCAGGGGAATTTTTCTGCTACCAAAGGATTCTCCGCGCCCTTTGCATATCTAATGACAGCCGGGTGTTTGTTAACATAGCCCTGTCCGTCGCGCTGTGTCACCTCACCCATCGCGCGGATAAGCTCCTTAACGGTAGCAGGCGAGTAAATGTCAAGCTCGGGCAGGTTGAGCGTCAGTGAAATATCGAAAAGCCCGTGATGCGTCGGCCCGTCATGATCGGCAAAGCCGGCGTGGTCAAGCACCACCACCGCCTTTAGCTTTTGCAGTACAATATCGTGCATAAGCTGGTCGTAGCAACGCTGAAAAAAAGTGGAGTAAACCGCAAAAAAAGGCAGCATTCCGTCAGCCGCGAGTCCCGCCGAAAATGTCATGGCGTGCTGCTCGGCTATGCCCACGTCAAAGAAGCGCTTGGGAAACCGCCTTCTGAAATCACACAGTCCCACACCGTCTGCCATAGCAGCTGTAACGGCGACAA
The DNA here is from genome assembly GCA_029006345.1 of Bacillota bacterium. GTDB lineage: Bacteria > Bacillota > Clostridia > Oscillospirales > SIG627 > SUG1173. The sequence continues at coordinate 7,866 of JAQXGK010000048.1, read as the reverse complement.
TATTTCCATCCTTTTGAGCAAGATTTGCAAGCGTTTCTCCAAATGCGCGGGAAAACGTCATTTCACGCTTCGGATTATTGCCGGCAGGTGAAAGCGAGTGATAGTTGCAGGGGTTTTTCTCTGCAGGAGCAAAGCCCTTACCCTTGCGCGTATGCAAATGTATTATCGCAGGTCCTTTCTTGCGCTTTGCCTCGCGCAGAATCGCCTCGACGGTGTGCAGATTGTTGCCGTCGGCCGGACCCAGATAGTTTATCCCGAGCTGCTCGAACATATTGTCGCGCATAACAACAGATTTTACGGCGTTTTTCATGCCGCGTGCAATATTTGCCGCCGGCTTTCCGATAACCGGTATCGAGCCCAGTGCCGTCGAGCTTCTCTCCTTGAGGGCAAAGTACTTGTCGTCGGTTCTTATCTTTCCGAGGTATTTGGACATACTGCCGACATTTTTCGATATCGACATATCGTTGTCATTCAGAACTATTATTATATTGTCGGTAGGGCGGATATTATTGAGCGCCTCGTAAATCATACCGCCGGTGAACGCGCCGTCGCCGATAACGGCTATCGCACGCGAGGCTTCTCCCTTGAGCGTTGCGGCACGGCAAAAGCCCAGGGCCGCGGAAATAGAGGTGGAGCTGTGTCCCGCACCGAAGGGGTCGTATTCCGATTCCGAGCGCTTGGTAAAGCCGCTGAGTCCTCCGTACTGCCTGAGCGTTGCAAAATCGTCAAGACGCCCCGTAAGCAGCTTGTGAACATAGCTCTGATGTCCGGTATCATATATTATTTTATCGTCAGGCGCGTCAAAAACGCGAAGAAGCGCAAGCGATATCTCCACTATGCCGAGGTTACTCGCCAGATGACCGCCGGTCAGCGTAACATTCTCTATGAGAAACGCTCTTATGTCCCGTGCGAGGCACTCGGCCCCGCTGTCATTCATCGACCTTATATCATTTAAGCTGTAATTATTCATTCCGTTGCTTTCCCAAATCCGCAGTAAACCGCCGCATTGTTTTCGCCGTCATTTCTTTCTGTAGAAGAAGCCGAATATCTTTGAAGAAATATTGACTATGTCGTTGCTGTACTTCATGGCTACTCCCTTCATGGCCGCCTTGCCGCCGACAATCACGGCGGAAATAAGCGCAGTGAAGAGCAGCTTTCCCCAATATCCCACTGTGTCGTCACCGAAAAGCTTTATTCCGACGGCAGTTGCGATAGCACCGCTGATTACTCCGGAAATATCACCTACAATGTCGTTGCATATGCTGGAAACCTTATCTGCGTTTCTTATAAGATTTACCGCAAGCTTGGCCGACTTGATACGACGCGCCGACATAGAGTGAAACGGCTTTTCATCCGCTTTGGTTACCGCCACACCGACTGAGTCAAACGCTATTCCGACGGCAACTATTATAAACAGTACGACGACCGAAACCGCAATACTCAGCTTATCCATGACCTCATTTGACAAAAGTATCAGCATTACCGAAACCGCAAAGCTGAAAACAAATGCCTTGATCGCCCACAAATAGTTTACCGCGCTTTTCTTTTTTACCTGCCGCGTCGGTCGGGCAGGAGGCTTACCGCTATCCAAAAAAATCGTCCCCCTAATATCGGAATTGCCCTTTCGCGCACAGCACCGTACTGTCACGAAAAGGCAAAAGCATACTATAAAAAGATGGTAGCACAAAAGGTAAACCTTGCGGCATATGGTCAAGTAGGATTTCCCCCGAGCTCGCTCATCGTTTCCGAATAAGCGGTTCCCCATTAAGACCTCGGCCGGAATGTTGCCATTTCCGGGACTTGATTGCCTTAAAGCTCGCACTGCAATCCCCTCTGTGCTTGTAGCTTTGCGCCCGTTACAGCCTAGGAGTTTTCCTCGATGAAATATACTGCTTCCTATCCTCTTTTGCAGTCATAGTTTCAAGCGGCGATTCCCGCTTTCCTTGGCCTTGGAAAGCCGGGCAGGTCCTCTATCCGCTATGTTCCACTCAAGGCAGGCTACACTGTCCACAGCGTCAAGCACCGCGAAACAGGTTTAACTCTTACCCGTAAATGTCCTAATCGGGAAATCCACGAAATAAGGCCTCCGGGATAAGCGGGACCGGCACTGTATGCCGTTACAGGCGGCCCGCAGATCCTCTTCTCCCAGCACCCACCCTAAACTGGGCGTAAAAAGCAAGCACAAGGAGCTTCATCGATATGCCCTTTGACGAATTTTTAGGCCCGTCCTCAGAAGCAAATACTTCAACTAGGATACTGCACCATCGTTTGATATTATATCATATGTTTGCCTTCAAATCAATGATATCTGTTCATTTGTCAGAAAACGGCTGTTCCTCAACCTTGCCGGTTTCCGGATTTCTGCCGAGTATTGTCACCCTTGCGGTAGCTTCATCCAGAAGCTTGGAGCAATTTTTGATAAGTCCGACGCCCTCCTCATAGAGCGACAGCGAATCTTCAAGCGCGGTCGCCTGATTTTCAAGCGCCGCCGCTATCTCCTCAAGACGGGCGAGACTTTCTTCAAAATTCATTTTTTTCTGTGCCATTTAACTTTTCCTTTCGTTATCAAAGCTGTCTATCTGCACAACTGTTGCCGACACCCTTCCGTCGCAGGCCTGAAAGCCGATGTTTTCACCGACCGAAAGCTGCTTCACGGAGCGGATGAGCTTGCCCGAGCCGTCAAACACGGCACTGTACCCTCGTGAAATGACCGAGAGCGGATTGAGCGCTTCTAGATGTCCCGCCGCATTTGATAGCAGCAGTCTCTTTCGCTCAAGTATTCTGTCTGCCGAGCGGTCTATGACCTTCGACAGCTCGTCGACCGCAAGCCTTTTTTCATCAATGTAGTTCTGATACGAGACAAGGCAGGGCTTCTTGCGAAGCGACTCCAGCCTGTCTTTTCTGTTTGCAAGCTGTGACAATAAAAGTGTATAAAAATGATTGCCGAGATTTTGAAGCTTCTTTTTGACCTCAGTACTGTCCGGCAGCGCCAGCTCAGCCGCCGCAGAGGGAGTCGGCGCTCTCAAATCGGCGACAAAGTCGCTTATGGAAAAGTCTATCTCATGTCCGACCGCCGAAATAACCGGCTTTTCGGAAGCATATATTTCGCGCGCAAGCGCCTCGTCGTTAAAGGCCCACAAATCCTCGATAGAACCGCCGCCGCGGCCGATAATGATGACGTCCACATCGTAATTGTTGAAAAACCGCACGCCGCTCCTTATTTGAGCCGCCGCGCCGTCACCCTGGACAAGGCACGGGAACAAAACAAGCTCGGAAAGCGGGAATCTTCGCGAGGATACGTTTATCATATCTCTGATTGCCGCTCCGGTGGCGCTGGTGACTATCCCTATGCGTCCGGGATAACGCGGAATCGGCTTTTTGTGCGAAGCCGCAAACAGTCCCTCTGCCTCAAGCTTTGCCTTCAGCTGCTCAAAGGCAATGTACAGCGCGCCGACACCGTCCGGCTGCATATCGTCGCAGTAGAGCTGATACTTTCCGCTCTTGACATATGCCGAAATGCGCCCGTGAGCTATAACCTTCATGCCGTTTTCAGGCGTGAATTTCAGGCGGGAGTTATATCCCTTGAACATAACCGCGTCGAGGACTCCGCCGTCGTCCTTGAGCGAAAAGTAAAAGTGTCCGGTCTTATAATGGTTTGTGAAATTTGATATCTCGCCCTTAACATAAATATCGGCGAGCAAGCCGTCGGCTTCGAGCAAAGCCTTGACACAGCTGTTGAGCTCGGTAACCGTCAATGTTCTGTCGGTCATTTCAAGGCTTCCTCCCTAATGTAGTTTTTCTTTGCCAAAATCGCAGTTCCGACAGCGTTGTCGGTAGCGTATTCGGGAATTGTAAAGTAGTAGTTTCCGTCTCCGAGGCGCTGTCTGATAAGCGATGAACTCATAACGCCGCCGGCAAAAAGCACCGGCAGACCGCTTTGCTCAGCGCCGGAATCAAAGAGCATCTTTTTTATCGCCGCAACCGCAACATCGAAAATAAATCCCGCAAGCACGGCAGGCTCCTCGGATTCACGCAGAGAATCGAACTTATTTTCAAAGCCCGCGAGATTGATTCCTCCGCTTCCGTCACCCTTTACCCTCGGGTGAAAGCCCTTTTTGCTTTTGAAAGCAAGCCGTTCCAGCTCTGCGCCGCAGGGAAAATCCATGCCGAGTTTAACCCCTGAACGGTCAATGAGCTGCCCCACGGTTATATCGAGCGTATTTGCGACGATTTGACTTATATATCTGCCGTCGTCGGCAGTAACACGCACCAGCTCGCAGGTGCCTCCCGACATGTGAAAGGCGTAAAACTCGCGCGTATCAGGGTCAAAAGCTCTGTTTGTATTTGATGTGCCGAATACCGCCGCCTCTATGTGCCCCTCCTGGTGCGAAAAGCGATACAGAGGCTTTCGGAGCGTTTCGGAAGCGGCAACCGCCGCCGAAATTCCCGCCAGAAAGCACGGCATATATGACCCCTCGACTCTGCGCGGTCTTTCTGACACTCCGAGTGCGGCAATCTCATAACTGCCGAAGCTCTCGGCAAGCCGGCTTGAAAACTGTGCAAAAAGCTCAGGGAGATTTACGGTGTGCGCAAACAGCGCGTCGCTCTGTCTGAGTCCTCTCTGCCCCTGTTCTACCTTTAGGAGCCGTCGTACGGATACCGCACGGCCGTCTTGATCGACCGCCGCAAGTGACGTGGTATAATTGCTTGTGTCAATTCCGACGAAAATACTCTTACTCATCGTCCGCCTTCATGGCTTTGGCGATTTTGCCGAGCACGGCGTTTACAAAGGCCGATACCTTCTCGTCGTCGTACTTCTTTGAAAGCTCCACCGCCTCGTTTATGGCGATGTTTTCCGAAATACCGCTTTCGGGGGAAAGCTCATACGCCGCAAGCTTAATGATTGCAAGCGAAACCTTGGAAATTCTGTCCCTTTTCCAGCCTATCGCACACTCGTTCAGAAGCTCCTCGGTTTTTTCCGAAAGAGCCGCCGCACCGAAAAATGTATCTCTGACATAATCGCTGGACTTTAACGTCTCTGCATCCTTGCCGTCCGAATTCTCAAAATAGATTTCATACTCCTCCTGGGGCGTAGGCGCAGGTGAAAACTCCATGGCAAACAGCATTTCAAAAACCGTTTCGCGTTCTTTTCTTCTTGATACCGACATCTGTTCTATCCTTTTCTCAAAATAAGCTGACTCTGATTACGCCGTCTGCGGAGCTTATTGCCCCGGCATCTATTTCGCCGTCGCTGTCTACAATGGTGTATGAAACGCCCTTGCGCTCTGCGGTTGCTATGGCGGAAACCTTAACCTTTGCCGAAATATCAGCGACAATATTGTCGTTTGCGCGCGATATAACGCAGGCTCTGTATTTGCCTCTGCGCGGCATTGAGAGAGCCGGAAGATTTACGGAATTGGTAACATTTCCGTTTTCCAGATAATCGATAAGCTCGTGAGCCGCCATTACCGCACAGTTGTCCTCCGCCTCGGCGGTAGAAGCGCCCAGATGCGGTATCGTAATGATTTTTTCACAGGCCACCGTCTCCTCTGTCGGAAAATCGGTAACATATGCCGCCGCCTTGCCGGATTCAAGCGCCGCTGCCATGTCGGCGACATTTACAAGGTCTCCGCGGGCGAGATTTATTATTCTCACCCCGTCGCGCATCATTGCGAGCGACTGCGCGCATATCATTTGCTTTGTTTCGGGCGTTGAAGGCACATGAACGGTGATATAGTCGCTCATTTTGTAGACTTCCTCAAAGCTCGATACCCGCACTACCCCGGGCTCTACAGACCATGCTGCGCCGACCGAAAGATACGGGTCACAGCCGACCACCTTCATTCCGAGCGAAAGTGCGGCGTTGGCCACACGCGCACCTATGGCGCCCAGTCCTATGACTCCGAGGGTTTTTCCACAGAGCTCCTGCCCTGCAAAGGCGCTCTTGCCCTTCTCTACCTGCTTTGCAATATCGGCGGTGCCTTTAAGCGAGTCCGCCCACGCCGCTCCTTCAACAATCCTGCGCGAAGCGAGCAGAAGAGCGCAGATAGCAAGCTCCTTAACCGCGTTCGCATTTGCTCCCGGTGTGTTGAATACCGCGATTCCCTCGTCGGTGCAGCGGTCTATCGGGATGTTGTTTACACCCGCTCCGGCGCGGGCAATAGCCATAAGCGACTTGGGAAAAGTCTCATCGTGCAGTGCCGCGCTGCGGACAAGCACAGCAGAGTAATCGCCGGCGGTGTCCGACAGGGCGTATTTGCTTGAATCAAATTCCGCGAGCCCCTTGGCAGAAATCTTATTAAACAGTCTTATTGCCGTCATTTCAAATTTTCCTTTTCAAATTTTTCCATAAACTCAACCAGCTTTTCGACGCCCTCTGTCGGCATCGCATTGTATATCGAAGCGCGCATACCGCCTACCGAGCGGTGGCCCTTGATATTTACAAGTCCGTTTTCAGTCGCCTCGGCGCAGAACTTTGCGTCAAGCTCCGCGTCTCCCGTCACAAAGGTGACATTCATAAGCGAGCGGCACTTTTTCGCCGCTACCGGACGGAAAAGCTTGGACGAATCGAGGTAATCGTAAAGAACAGCCGCCTTTTTCACATTGATTTCCTGCATTTTCTCAAGTCCGCCGAGCGAAAGTATCCACTTGTAAACGAGACCCGCAATGTATATCGCATAGCAGGGCGGCGTATTATAGAGCGAATTATTATCGCTAAGTATCTGATAGTTAAGCATAGTCGGGGTGATTTCACGCGCATATCCCAGCAGATCGCGGCGCACTATAGCGACAGTAAGCCCCGCAGGCGCCATATTCTTCTGAGCGCCGGCATATATCACGCCGAACTTGGTTACGTCCACCGGCTCGGAAATAATACAGCTCGACATATCCGCAATGAGAGGAATATCCCCTGTGTCGGGTATATAGTTAAACTTGGTTCCGTATATGGTGTTGTTAAAGCATATGTGCAGATAGTCGGCGTCAGTCCTGATGTCCGAGCGCTTTATCTCGGGAATCTCGGAAAAGCCGTTGTCCTTACCGGAAGCACAGACGCGTGCGTCGCCGTACTTGAGCGCCTCCTCATATGCCTTTTTAGAGAAGTTGCCGGAAACAATATAATCCGCCTTACCGTTCTTCATAAAGTTGAGCGGTATGGCAGCAAACGCAGTTGACGCGCCGCCCTGCATGAACAAAACAGAGTAGTTGTCGGGGATATTCATAAGCTTTCGCAAATCTGCTTCAGCCGCCTTGATAATAGCGTCAAACCATTTCGAGCGATGGCTCATTTCCATAACGCTCATTCCGCTTCCGTTGTAGTCTGTCATTTCGCGGGCCGCTCTTTCAAGCACTTCAAGCGGCAGTGAAGAAGGGCCGGCTGCAAAATTATACACTCTTGCCATAAAATAACCTCTTTCGTTTTATTAGAATCGTCTCAGTATTTCAAGCGCCGTCAGCAACCGACGGCAATCAAAGATAATTGTATATATTATATTATATTGTGTATAAATAGTCAATAGTGAAAGCCTGTGCTGCAATGCCCCGTGCACTGAAAATTCTCTTGTAAAAACATTATAAATTACAGCCTCCTCCGCCTTTTTCAATACATCATTTTTCTGTTTCGGTCCCGAAGGGTGGCATAAAGAAAACCCGAAGCCTTAAAACATTAAAGGCTTCAGGCTTTGTCAGCCGCTTTTTGAAAGCAGACCAAACAGCATTTAAGTTAATCGGAAACTCAATTTACCTTTGAATCCCGATATATCTTCTTCGGCAGAAAGCTCAATAGCTTTCCCCAGGTTCTGGCTGTAAATCCCACCAGAAGTGCCGCCGCGACAGTTCCCTCCCGAACTCCCTGCAGCTTCCCGAAAA
>JAQXGK010000047.1 GCA_029006345.1 Bacillota bacterium | reverse complement strand
GCTGTTTTAAACGAAGGCTTGAAGAATATCGGCCCGAGCGCGTTTGAAAACTGTGAAAGCTTAAGCGAAGTTAATCTTCCAAACAGCCTCGAAGTATTAGACTCCTATGCATTTAAGGGATGTAAGGCTCTGAAAAGCATTACCGTTCCGACAGACTGTCTGGGCAAAGGCAGCGATGGGCAGTTTTGTTTTTCCGGACTTGAGAGTATATCGCTTTCCGAGGGAATAGTGTCTATCCCATCCACTATGTTGCTGGACACTAATATTACCGAAATAGTTTTGCCGAGCACGGTTAAGTCAATAGAAATGAGCGCCTTTTCAGGCTGCAGAAGTCTCGTCTCGGTCAAGCTAAACGACGGTTTGGAGCGAATAGACCATTATGCTTTTTCCTGCACTCCGAAGCTTTCGGAAGTCATAATTCCAAAAACCGTAACCGATATGTCGGAGCTTGCTTTTTACTATACCGAAACACAAACAAAAGTAAAGTTTGAGGGCGATGCTCCCGGCAACTTTTTTGATGAATCGGAGGATTTTCCGGGGGTGAGAGATAAGGAAAGGGAATTTATCACCGTTTCCGTATATCATCATGAGGATGCGAAGGGATTCGATCCTCCCGAATGGAAGCTGTACCCAATACAAATATGGTAATCATAACCACCCGTCAAACGGGTGGTTATGATTTTATATGAGCGGCTGTATGAATGTTGCGGGCTGCCCTCTAATGATTATTTCTCAAAGTATGAAGCTGCCTGTTTCCTTTTTGTCAACGGCGAAAGTAAACAGAGTCTCCTTATTTATTGCGGCGAAGTATCCGGTACGCTCATATTCTTTTGCGTAGTGCTTTTCGATAAGCTCGAGCGTTTCGCGAAGCTGCAGCATAACTGCGAATTCGTGCTTGCAGTTGTAACTGCAGAAGCAGGAGCAGACGAGATTGCTTATATTGCCCTTGCTGTACTCAAATTCCACCTCGTAGGTCTTGCTGCCCTCTACAATGGCATAACCGTGTGTGCCGTCGACAGAAATGTATCTGACACGGTTTCCGGTGTAGTATTCGTGCCCTCGTTCTGCGGCGGCTGCACCGACCTTCATTTCCTCAAGGTTGTTAAGGCAAAAGTAAGTATCATCACTGCCGCTGACTGTTTCTTCCTCCCTGTCCGGCGCTTTGAACCATGTGGCGACCTTGGCGGCGGGCAATGTGTTGCGGTCGAAGGTTACGAAGTGGGATCCTGCCAAAAAGAGCTGTCCGCTGACTGCGGTATCTGCTACGGCGATCACGCGCTTATATTCGGAAAGCCTTATCTTGAAATTGTAGTTAATATCTGTTACGACGCCGCGCATTCCCTCCAGCTTGCCGTCCACATATACTATGTCGCCGCGATGCAGGTCAAAGCTGTCGTTGTAGTACGCCAGCGACATATTGCGCCCCGAAAAATATACCTGCACGACGGATTTGCGCGGCGGCGTTTGCTGCGGCGCTGTCCTAATCGCTTCCAAAGTCCTGCTTTCCTGATGCTTTGTTGAAAAACCAATCTTAAATTCCATTTTGTTCACCTTGCCTTTTCTGTTTTGTGCGGCGATCCGCCGTTAGAGGGCTTCTTGCTTCCTTCTGATATTATCCTACATCATCATATGTCCCATAAACAGGACTCACGCTGTTTTTCTTGAAAAACTGCATATCATAGGCTTTTATCATTGCAAAGGTGTCTACGCGTCTATAATGGAAATGAATTTAAATAATTGTTGACGATATTCGCAAGAACCCCCAGCCATTTTAAACGTCTCGTTTTCGATGTCGTCAAACACTTTGATATCCGCCGTGTAATTTCCTTGCAGGCGCAGTATTGCTTCTTTCTCCGTCATTTCCAGATGACTGTACAGCATGCTTTCCCATGTGTCTTTGCTCCAACACGGGTTTATGGAGGATAAAAATCCGGCAATTTCATCCGCATTATTATACCATCTGTCTCTTGCGGCATTTGCCTTGTTGATTTCACTGCTTTTAGCTGCGTTAACCAGATCGGCAGCAATCAGCAGATGCTGTGTGAAAAGTTCTTCAAACCGACAGGCTGCTCTCATGCCGAAAATCGGTGTAAGTAAGTCGGCGAAATCTTTCGGATTTTGGAGCAACCTATTGGTAACCGATTCTAAATCGTCCAGATTTGCCGCTGTGCTAATGATGAAGAAGCGCGTTCAATATACATGCTGTCCCCATAATTGCCGTATCCGATTCATTAAGAAAATTTGTTGCGGGGTACAATGATTACACATAATTTTCCCATTCTCTCCTCTCGGTTGGTTTTATATTATTGGATATTACAGATAATGTTCCGGTCGAGATGTATTTGCACCTGAACTATGCGGAGATCCATACCGATACACTTGAAGAAGCTTTTCAAAGCAAAAAACAGCCAGGAGAAAAGAAATTTCACAACCTAAAATATATAGAAAAAGTAGCTGAACTATCGGCTGACGCACTTGCGGATAATATCCGTAGCGGCGGCTCAACAAATGATAATTCAACTACTATCTATAACAGTATCAGATTTATATTCACTTGTCAAGCGACTCGACGAAGATTTTACAGTAACGCATGAGGTTAATTCTGCACTTCTGAATGAAGACGGAACTCCGAAGGTTTTTTATCACGGAACTAACAGCTCTGACTTTACTGTATTTGATTCCTCAAAGAGCAACAAAAGAGTCAGGTTAAACGTGCTCGGTGAAGGATATTATTTCTCAGCATACTGCCACTTGTCCCGGCGCCTGGTAACAAAAGGGCAAAAGGTCAAAAAGGGCGACCCTATCGGCGTCATGGGCAACACCGGGTACTCCTTCGGCGCACATCTGCATTTTGAGATACGCGACCGCGATAACAAGGTTAAGTCTGTAATAAACACTCCCGCGGTTACCGGGATACCAAACGCAAAAGGCACATACTACGAAAGCGAGGACGAGGAACTTATGAGCAAGGAATATAACGAGCTGAAGGCTTTAATCGACAAGCAGGCGCAGGAGATATCGGCGCTCAAGGCACAGAACCCTGTATATAACAAGCTTGAGGATATCCCCGAGTGGGGCAGAAAGAGCGTTGAGAAAGCAATTTCACGCGGATATGTCAAGGGAAGCTCCGAAAGCAATCTTAATCTGCCCGAAACTATGGTGCGCGAGATCGTCATACTCGACCGCATGGGATTTTTGGATAAGTGATTAAATATTTTCGTGAGCAATTTCGTGAGCAATTTCGTGAGCAAAAAGGGCAAAAATAGTGTTAAAATTGCTCACGAAGCATAAAACATGAGATTTGCACAAAACAAGAAAACCGTTGCAGTTACTGAGATCAGCATTTGCAACGGTTTTTGTTTTGGTGCGAGAGACGGGACTTGAACCCGTACGTATAAGACACACGCCCCTCAAACGTGCGCGTCTGCCAATTCCGCCACTCTCGCATATATATCGTCGTCCGAAGACAACGATATCATTATACACTAAAAACTGTTTTTGTC
>JAQXGK010000046.1 GCA_029006345.1 Bacillota bacterium | reverse complement strand
ATTGCCGCGCGATTTGGACATCTTGACGCCGTTTTCACCGAGAATCAAGCCGTGCGCCGTGCGATTCTTATACGGCTCCTTGCAGCCCAGAATGTCGATATCGTAAAGGAACTATGCCCAGAAACGCGAGTACAGCAGATGAAGGGTAACATGCTCCATGCCGCCGTTGTACCAGTCTACCGGCATCCAGTAGTCGAGAGCCTCGCGGCTCGCGAGCTCCTTATCATTGTGCGGGTCGCAGTAGCGCAGGAAATACCAGGACGAGCCTGCCCACTGAGGCATGGTGTCTGTCTCACGCTTTGCGGGACCGCCGCAGTGCGGACAGGTGGTATTTACCCAATCGGTCATCTTGGAAAGCGGAGATTCGCCGTCATCAGTCGGCTCGTACGCATTTGTCTCGGGAAGTCTCAGCGGAAGCGCCTCTTCCGGAACGGGGACCCAACCGCACTTCTCGCAGTAAACCACCGGCATGGGCTCGCCCCAGTATCTCTGACGGGAGAACACCCAGTCGCGCAGCTTGAAGTTGACCTTTTTGCGGCCCAATCCCTTTTCCTCGAGCCATTGAGTGATCTTCTCTTTGGCCTCCTTGACCTCAAGTCCGTTCAAAAACTCGGAATTGATGAGCTTGCCCTCTGCAACGTCGGTATACGCGGCGTTCTGAACATCACCGCCGGCTACAACCTCGATTATCGGAAGGTCAAATGCCTTTGCGAAATCCCAGTCGCGGGTATCGTGAGCAGGAACGGCCATGATTGCTCCGGTACCGTATGTAGCAAGTACATAGTCGGAAACGAAAATGGGTATTTCCTTGCCGTTAACGGGGTTAATTGCGCTGACGCCCTCGAGCTTGACGCCGGTCTTGTCCTTGACAAGCTCGGTGCGTTCGAAATCGCTCTTGTGCGATGCCGCAGTGCGGTATGCAACAAGCTCGTCGTAATTAGTCAGCTTGTCCTTATACTTATCCACCAGCTTATGCTCTGGTGCGATAACCATATAGGTAGCGCCGAAGAGCGTGTCGGGGCGGGTGGTATAAACCGTCAACTTGTCGCCCTCGGTAGTGGTGAAATCTACCTCGGCACCCTCGCTTCTGCCTATCCAGTTTATCTCCTGAGTCTTGATTCTCTCGATGAAATCGAGCCCCTCAAGGTCATTTATCAGCCTGTCTGCGTAATCGGTAATCTTGAGCATCCACTGGCTCTTGACCTTGTGTATAACCTCGCTGCCGCAGCGCTCGCAGACGCCGTTTACAACCTCCTCGTTTGCCAGAACGACCTTGCACGATGTGCAGAAGTTTACATTCATTTCCTTCTTATACGCGAGACCGTGCTTGAAGAGCTGTATGAAAATCCACTGCGTCCACTTATAGTAGTCGGGGTCGGTGGTGTTAATCTCTCTCGACCAGTCGAAGCTGAAGCCGAGGCTCTTTAACTGCTCCTTGAAGTGAGCAATGTTATTCTTTGTAACGGCTGCCGGGTGTATTTTATTCTTTATCGCATAATTTTCGGTAGGCAGGCCGAAGGCATCCCACCCGATCGGGAACAGGACATTATAGCCCTTCATTCTCTTTTTGCGCGAAATAATATCCATGGCAGTATAGGGGCGGGGATGACCTATGTGCAGTCCCTTTCCCGACGGATACGGAAATTCAATCAGAGCATAGTATTTTTTGGGATGAGCGGCGTAATCGTCCGACGCCTTAAAAATCTCGCTTTTGTCCCATTTGTCCTGCCACTTTTTGTCGATGTTCTTAAAATCGTATGCCATTACTTATCTTCCTCACTGTTTTCTTTCGTAAAAATATCATCGGTGGGAACGGGCTCGGCGTCCGCCCACAGCTTATCAAGCTTGTAAAAATCCCGCGCCTCGGTGTGGAAAACATGAACTATTACATCATCATAATCCATAACCACCCAACTGCCGCCGCCGTGCCCCTCCTTCGAGGTCGGCGTTTCGCCGCGGCGTTGGTTGAGCAGATATTCGACCTCGTCGGCCAGCGAATTGACCTGAGTGGTCGAGCTTCCGTTTGCTATAACGAAGTAGTCTGCCAGCACCGTCTGCTCTCGCACAAACAGCACCTTAATGTTCTGCGCCTTCTTCTCATCGAGAATTGCCGCTATATCGCGCGCCTTGTCAAGCGAAGTATAGTTTTCTGCCATATTTCTTACCCTTTCGTACGGAAATCAGTACCGAGAGCTCAGCCCTTGTATCTGTTGTTCCAGAGCGGAATATCGGGGTTGACCATCTCATCGGCAACCGTTTTGCCTGCGGTGTCCTTTCTGCCGACGCCGGTATTAGCCTGCTCGTTCAGCGTAACATTTTTCTTTGTTATATCCTCTTTATAGACATTAAAGCTCTTGTTGATTATCTCAAGATTTTCCTTCATGTACAGGCTGTACATGGACGCGCCGCTGTCGGAAGTAAACGGCTGGCCGCAGGCTGTATACATGACGATATTGTCTGTGGTAATATCCTTTGCCTTATTTGCAAAATATATGAGGTCGTCCAGCGTAAAGTCGGTAATAACCTTGTCGTATGCCTCCTGCGCCAGTCGCGGAAGAGTCGAGATACTGATAGATGACAGCAGCTTGTCAGCAACGGCGGCAAGGAATATGCGCTGTGCGTCAAGGCGTCCCAAGTCTCCCTCGGTAAAGCCCTTTCTGAAGCGAACATACTGCTCGGCTGCGGCGCCGTCCAGCGTCTGCAGTCCTGCCTTCAAATCGATATACAGATTTTGCGCCGGATCGCTGTAATGCAGGTCGTACGGAACATCCACCTCGACCCCGCCGATAATGTCGACGATATTCTTAAATGCGCTCAGGTCCATATACACATATCTGTCAATTTTGGTGCCGAAGGTAGCCTCCAGAGTCGTTTCGAGGCCGTCCATGCCCGCTCGGATGAGCGTCTGGTCATCGGCGGTCTTATTCTTGCGGTACGCCGTCATATACGCACTGCCGAACACAGCATTGCAACGGCGCGAGGCGTAGTAATTGAAGTCGCTGTCGACATACGTATCTCTCGGTATCTGGAAAATGCCGATCTTGCTGTTTTCTACATCAAACGACACTATCATCATAACATCGGTGTTTTTCGTGGTAGCGTCTCTGCCCACTACAAGGAAATTGTAAAAGCCGTCCTTGCGGTCCTGGCTTATGACAATATCGGGGTCTGACACCTCGTCCTCGGTGGTATTCGGATCAACCTGCTGTGTCGGCCTGCTTATATCGCCTGTATCGACCTCGGGCTTCTTGATTATACCCTTTGTGACAAAATACGCGCCTACGCCGCCCATAGCGAGAACGACGACGAGAAATGCGATAAGCACGCTTTTTGCTGCGGAGGATCTTCTTTTCTTTTTCATAATCTAATACCTTATCCAATACCTTTTGTCTGTAAAATTTCAGCGGCAAATGCACTCAAGCCACTCTGCTGCCGAGAGCGAATCCGGATGAACGGGCTTTTTTCTGTCCTCAAGCGACCTGAGAGTAGCGCGAACCGCCATAAGCGCCGTGCGGTCAAGCACGCGCTGATTGTCTCGCAAATCTCCTGTCGCGTTATCGTAAAAAAACTTTCGCGCCTCGATACATTCATCATAATCACGGTTTTTTTCGATATAATCCGCAACATACAGTATTTTTTCAAAAAGCGACATTTCCGCTCTGCCGGTGGTGTGATAAAAAACAGCGCTGCAGAACGGCTTTTCCAATCCGAATTTTCGTGCCGCGAGCCCGCTCGCCGACTTGCCGTGGATAACGCTCGGGCAAGCCAAATCGGCATTGTCGAGTATTATATCACACTCTTTGCATAATTTCAAATTATATTCGGAGCTTTCCTCCTTAGTCGCGTCGTGCAAAAGCGCCGCGAGCCTCATCCTTCCCGCCGGAGTAGCGGGATTGCCGCTGTCGCCCATTACTCCCAGCATAGAGCACAGCCGCCCGGTCTCCTCTGCAACTGACAGCGTATGCGCCAGACGCTTTTCGGAAAGCCGTCCGGAAATATATTTTTGAGCTCTTTCTATATCATTCATTTTCCCGATACAGTCCGTTTCTTATTATATAATCATAAACCTCATCGTCAAGCCCCTCGGGCTTTTTGCCGTCATGCAGATCGCTTCTCACCGAGCTTGAGGACATCTCCTCGGGCGGTGCGTCGGAAATCGTGATTATTCCGCCCTCGCGTTCCAACAAGGCCTTTTTTTCTTCGAGACCGGCGACGCCCTCTGTGCGGCGCATTACAAACAACCTGCAAAGCCTGAAGATTTCGCGGTAACTTTCCCACTTTTCAAACATCAGAAACATATCGTCGCCGACATACAAAATAAGCTCGTCGTCCGGATAGCTCTTTCTCAAATAGCGCAGTGTCAGAACAGTGAAGCTTTCGCCGCGGCGCTGTATTTCGTAGTCGCTGACCTCGGCGCACGGGATACCGCGAAAGGCGATGCGCGCCATGTTCAGACGGTCGAGGTCGGCAGAGCCGGGCGACAGCCGCTTATGGGGCGGATTTCCTGCCGGCATTATTATCAGCCGGTCGAGCCCGGCTTCGCGGCAAAAAAGCTCTGCCGCACGCATATGTCCCCTATGGGGCGGATTGAAGCTTCCGCCGAAAATGCCGATTCTCATTTTTTCGACGCGGGAAGCTCGATTTTGGGATTCTTTTTCGCGCGGCGGTAAAGCACTATCTTCGAGCCTATCACCTGCACGACTTCGCTGTTTGTTGCCGCAGAAATCTCGTCTGCCGCCTCACGGGCAGAGATAAGAGAGTTTTCCAGCGTGCGGAACTTTATAAGCTCGCGCTTTTCAAGCGCCGAGTCCACCTGCCGGCAGAACGCCTCGCCTATACCGTCCTTACCGACCTGAAAAATGGTGTCTATATCATTTGCTTTCGAGCGCAGAAACGCTCTCTGTTTGCTTGTCAGCATAAATTCTTCCTTCTGAACTTAAAAATTATTATTCCTGCTTATTTAATCCTTACCCGAGCTTTTTGCAGAGCTCGCGGAAGGCCTTGCTTCTGTGGCTAACCTGATTCTTTTCGCTTGCGGAAATTTCGGCAAGCGTTTTTCCGAGCGACGGCATAAAGAAGAGGGGATCGTAGCCGAAGCCGTCGCAGCCCTTTGCCTCTGTCAGAAGAACGCCGTCGCACGAGCCGGAAACCTCTATTCTGCGGCCGTCGTCAATATAGCAGACCGCGCAAATAAATGCGGCCTCACGGTCGGTTTTGCCCTCCATATTTTTGAGCAGAAGCGCGTTGTTATCGGCGTCAGGAGAATTGCCGCTTGTGCCGGCCTCGCTTGCCGCATACCGTGCGGAGTATATTCCGGGCGCACCGCCCAGCGCCTTTACTGCCAGTCCCGAATCGTCGGCGATAACGCCGTAGGGAAGGTTATGCTTGCGGCAGAACTCATAAGCCGCCTGTGCTTTGATAAAAGCATTCTCCGCAAAGGTCGAGCCGTTCTCGTCGATATCGCCGGTAAAGCCGATGTCGACGAGCGTCAACAGCTCTGTTTTTCCGCCGGATGCCCTACTCATAATATCCGCCGCTTCCGCCGCTTTATGCTTGTTTGTGGTTGCAAAAACATATGTCATTGTCACAAAATCCTTTTTAAATTATTCTGCAAACAGCGCCTCGACAAACTCGTCCGCATCAAACGGCTGAAGGTCGTCCGCCTGCTCGCCGACTCCTATAAACTTTACCGTCAGGTCGAGCTCCTTCTTTATCTAGAAAATAATGCCGCCCTTTGCCGTGCCGTCCAGCTTTGTCAGCACAAGACCGGTGATTTTCGCGGTTTCCTTGAATTCCTTCGCCTGGTTCACCGCGTTCTGGCCGGTAGTAGCGTCCAGCACCAGCAGCACCTCTATGGAGCTGTCGGGAAGCTCGCGCTCAAGCACCCGATCTATCTTATTGAGCTCATTCATAAGATTTTTCTTGTTGTGGAGACGGCCTGCGGTATCGACGATAAGCACATCGCACTTGCCCTTTTTCGCCATTGCCGCCGCGTCAAATACAACCGCCGCAGGGTCGGAGCCCTCGCTCTGCTTTGCAATCGGCACGCCTATTCTGTCCGCCCATATCATAAGCTGGTCGATGGCGGCCGCGCGGAAGGTGTCCGCCGCCGCAAGCATTACGCTCTTGCCGCTGTCCTTCAGATGCTTTGCAATCTTAGCTATGGAGGTGGTCTTGCCGACGCCGTTTACGCCGATAACCAGTATTACCGAAGGCTTGGTATCCAGCCGGAGCCCGCGGTTTTCAAAGGTGACCTTTTCCTTGAGGATATCCTTGAGCGCCTGCTTTGCCGCCGTGCCGTCCTTTATCCTCTCCTCCACCACGCGCTTTTTGAGGTCGGCGATTATCTCGCCCGCGGTGTTAATACCGACGTCGGCGAGAATGAGTATCTCCTCCAGCTCGTCGTAAAAGTCGTCGTCCAGCTCGCCGGAGAGACTGCGGAAAATACTGTCCGCGCTGTGAACAAAGGCGTTTTTGGTCTTGGAAAGACCTGCCTTGAGTTTTTCAAAAAATCCCATTATTATATATTCCTCTAATATTATTTGTGCCGTTTCAGTTTACGATAGTGTCATCCTTGAACTTGATGTCGCCCGGCACCAGCTTTATGTAGTCGCTGACACCCTTTTCCTGCATCGCTATGCCGTACAGCATATTCGCCGACTCCATAGTGCCGCGACGGTGGGTAATGACGATAAACTGCGTTTTGTCGCAGTTGCGCTTGAGATAATCGCCGAAGCGGTAGACATTAGCCTCGTCGAGAGCGCTTTCTATCTCGTCAAAAATGCAAACCGGCGACGGATTAACCTTGAGAAGCGCGAAATACAGCGCTATCGCTACAAATGCCTGCTCGCCGCCCGACAGAAGCGACAGGCTTTTTACGAGCTTTCCGGGGGGCTGAATATTTATCTCGATGCCGCTTTGAAGCACGTCGTCCGACTCGGTCAGTACAATATCCGCACTGCCGCCGCCGAACAGCTCGGTAAATGTCTCCTTAAAGCACTCACGCACCTTTTCGAAGGTTTCGACGAACATATCGCGCATGGTCTTTTCAAGCGTAGCTATGAGCTTTTCAAGTCCGTCGCGGGAGTTTTGAATGTCGGCGTACTGCCCGCTGAGAAAGTCATAGCGCTCGCGCGTCTCCTTGAGCTCGCCAATAGAGTCTACATTGACGGGGCCCAAACGACGTATCTCCTGCTTTAAGACATTCAGCCGCTCCCTGCCGCCAAGCTCGGCGGCTCTGCCGTCGGGTATTTCCGTGAGCTCGGGTGACTTCTCGTCAAGCTCGTATTCCTCGCGCAGGCGAACGATAAAGCTCTCTTTTTCGCGGTCTATAGCGCCGAGCTTGCCCTCCAGCCTGCCTACCGAATCGATAAGACGCTCCTTATCGGAGGTCATTTGCTTTTGTCTGTCACGAAGCGAATAGCTCTCCCTGTCGTATTCATCGAGCTTAATCCGCACGCCGTCGAGCGCCGCCTTATCGGCTTCGAGCTCGTCCGCGAGAGTGTCTTTTTCGCCCGAAAGAGAGGATATCTCCGCCTTTGCGGCGGCAATCTGAGCATTGAGCGTATTAAGCGACTCCTTGCGCTCCGCCGCCGTGCGCTCGCGCTCGTAAAGCTCGGCCGACGCGTCCGCCTTCTCGCTCTCCAACTGGGCTATTCTCTGTTCGCTTACAGCCAGCCGCGCGCTGAGGTCGCCGGCTTTTGTAAACAGCTCCTCCCGGGTCGTTCCCGCCTCCGAAATAGCGCGGGTCAACTGCTCTCCCGCCGCACTCGACTGTTCAAGTCGTACCTGCGCCTGCTCCTTTTCGCGTATCAGCTCGGCAATTCTGCGGCTCTCCTCCTCCTTTGAGGTGGAAATACCGTCCAGCTCGGCGCTGACCGCCTCAAAACGCTCCTTCACCGCATCAAGCAGTTTCTGCTCGATCTCGACTGCGCCGTTTTGGCGGACAACCGCATCGGTTGCGTCCGAAAGCTCGCCTGTCAGCCGCTTGATCTCGTTTTTCTGCTTCGCCTGCTTTTCGGAAAGCAAATTCAACTCTGCCTTGAGAGTTTCATTTTTCTTCTTCAGTTCATTGACGGAAGCGTCAAGCGCCGCAATGTCCGCATTTCGCGAAAGGATTCCGGTCTTATGAAGCTGCTGACCGCCGGTAAACGAACCGCCAGCATTGATTATCTGACCGTCGAGCGACACTATCTTCAGGTTATATCCCCGCGAGCGGGCAATCCTGTCGGCGCTGTCTATGTCCTCTGCTACTGCGGTCCGTCCGAGCAGATACCTGACGACAGCGGCAAATTTTTCATCGCATTCTATCAGTCCGTCGGCGCGCCCCACAAAGCCGCTGTCGGTTATTCCGTCGGTCTTTATCGGGTCGGGACGGATAGTGGTAAGCGGAAGGAAGGTTGCACGGCCGGAGCGGGTGCGCTTGAGAAAATCAATAGCCGCCTTGGCGCTTTTCTCATCCTCGCAGACTATATGCTGCATACCGTTTCCCAGCGTAGTTTCTATCGCCGTAATATACTTTTCTTCGGTTTTGATAAGCTTTGAGATCGGCCCGTATATGCCGTGAAGCTCTCCTCTGTCGGCGGCGTTCATGACCTCTTTTACACTGCCGGAGAAGCCCTCCAAGAGCCTGTCCATGCGTAAAAGCGTCTCTCTGCGCTGCTCAAGCTCGAGCTGTTTGAGCCGCGAGGTCTCACGCGCCTCGCGCTTTTGGTCTATATCAAGCTCGGTGTTTGCATTTTCCGAGCAAATCTCTGCAAGCCGCGCTTCGATACCCGACTTTTCGGCCGCCGCTCTCGCCGCCTGTTCCCGGCAGCTTTCAAGCGCCGCCTTCTTTCCGGCAAGCTCCGCCGAAATGCGGTCGTGCTCGGCGTGCAGAAGAGTCATTCTGTCCTCGCGCGCACGGCTGAAGCCCTCGTTTTCGCTCTCAAGAAGCTCATTTTTCTGCTTGATTTCGCTGAGCGCCGCTATCTCTGCGGTTATACCCGCAAGGCGCGATTTATCTGCCGCGATACGCTGATCGAGGTCGTTTAATGCTGTCTTTTTCTCCTCATACTCCGCCCTGAGCGCGTCGCGCTCTTTAATTTCGGCGGCCAGCCTCTCGTCTGCCTCTGTGCCGGTAGAGCCGATAAGCTTTATCTGACCCTCCACCTCCGATAGCTCACGAACCGTCTCCGAAATCTTTTCCTCGTAGTGGCGGATATCGTTTTCCAGCACGGAAAGCCGTCCCGCCGAGGAAGCCAGGCGAGTGTTTTTTTCGGCAATTCCGTTTCTCAGCCTTTCCGCCTCGACATTGTTTTTTTGATTTTCGACATACATTTCGTCCAAACGCGTGTCGAGTGCAGTCAGAGCGTCGGTAAGACCGCGAAGCTCTGACGAGCTCTTTTCGTACTTTTCGGCGACCGAGGCGCGCTCGCCGTCGATGACTCTCAGCCTCGCGGCGCAAATAGCAAGCTCAAGCTGCTTTTTCTCTCCGTCGAGCGAGAGAAACTTAAGCGCCTTTTCCGACTGACTTTCGAGAGCGGGGAGTCTTGCCTCGACCTCGGCTATAATATCGCCTATCCTGACGGCATTCTCGTTTACGCGCACGAGCTTGTTTACCGCCTCATTCTTTCTGTAACGGAAGCGTGAAATGCCCGCCGCTTCCTCAAACACCTCGCGGCGCTCGTCGCCCTTCTGCGAAATTATCTCCGAAATCTTACCCTGACCTATTACCGAGTAGCCCTCGCGGCCGATACCGGTATTGAGAAACAGGTCTACAACATCCTTGAGCCTGCACTGCTTTTTATTTATATAGTATTCGCTCTCACCGGTACGGTAAAGCCTGCGTGCGACCGATACCTCGTCGTAATCAATCTTCATAAGTCCGTCGGAGTTGTCTATAGTCATGACAACCTCGGCATATCCGGCAGGACGGCGCTTAGCCGTGCCGTTGAAGATGACGTCCTCCATTTTGCCGCCGCGCAGAGTTTTCGGCGACATCTCACCCAGTACCCAACGCACCGCGTCGGAAATATTGCTCTTGCCGCTGCCGTTAGCGCCGACTATTGCCGTAACTCCCGGCCGAAAGGAAATGACCGTCTTGTCAGGGAAGGACTTGAAGCCCTGCATTTCAAGGGTTTTTAAGTACACTTTCTTCTTCCTCTACTCTCTTTACTCTTTTTTACGTTACTTTTATCTCGTGGCCGCTCAGATTTGCGCTCTCCGCAAACAAAAATCTTCTGCCGTACCTCTTGGCAAGCATGTTTCGGTTTTCTGCGTGCTGACCTATAGCTTTGGACAGGCATTTTTCCGGCACCCATACAGTTATGTCGCCCTGCGGCAGGGCTGTCTTTTCCAGCTCAGCAACTATGTTTTCCGCAAATATTCTGCTCTCTACCAGCTCGCCGAGCGCCGCATGATAGCCGCCTGCCGCAACACTCCCGTCGTTTAAGCCGTCGTTTGCACACAGGCCTATCCTTATGACCTTTACGCCGCGCCGCAGAAACACCCGATATACCGCCGCCGCATCCTCGATAGCCTCGCTGACTCCGCGGGCACGGTAATTTCCCGACTCCATCATATCGCAAAGCTCTGTATTTTTAAGCACGACGGTAGGATATATCCTCGCTCCGTCGCAGCCCATGTCGCATAAACCCTTCGCCGTCATAAGCTCACTTTCCCGCGTCGAGCGCGGCAGGCCGGTCATCATCTGTCCGATAAGCTCATATTTGCCGCGGCTCTTGATAAGCTCGGCGGCGCGGTAGCTGTCGAGTGCGGTACAGCCGCGCTTGGACGCCGCGAGCACCTCGTCCGACAGGCTCTGAATACCGAGCTCAATCGTTTTAACCGAATACGGCTCAATAAGCCTCAATATCTCGGGGCTTATATAATCGGGCCGCGTAGAGAAACGAACGGATGATGCGTACCCGCGCGAAATATAGCTCTCGGCAAGCTCCAGAAGCTCCAGCATGAGCTTTGTGTCAATCCCGGTGAAGCTGCCCGAAAAAAACGCTATCTGCGTTTCGCTGTTATCATTCGGCTCGCCGTCGAAGGTGTCGGAAAGAGTCTTTCGCGCCCGCTCGAGAATCTCCCGTCCGCCCGAGCCGTCTGCGCCGGCTATCGCACGCTGGTCGCAGAAAACGCACTTGTTCGGACAGCCCGCGTGCGGCACGAAAATGGGTATATTTCTGTGGGGCATATGACATATCCTTTCCGAAAAACTTAAATAAGCGGCGCCGTGCGGGAAAATCAGTCCTTTTCCTCGCCGAACAGCTTTAGCGCCTCATGCGCTGCCTTTTGCTCCGCCTCGCGCTTGGTTCTGCCCTCGCCGGTGCCGACCGTATTGCCGTTGAGAGTCACGCGCATTACAAACGTTTTATCATGATCGGGGCCCTTTTCGCACACCGTCTCATACTCGAGCCTATCGCCCTTTGAATTCTGGACAAGCTGCTGCAGCAGGCTTTTGTAGTCGCGGGAAAGCTCGCCCTTTTCGGCCTTTTCAAGCATGCTCCACGCGCTTCTCAAAACAAATCTTTCAGCAGGCTCCATGCCGCCGTCGAGGTATATCGCCGCTATAACCGCTTCAAACGCGTCCGCCAGAATAGACTTGCGGTTCCTGCCGTCCGTATTTTCCTCGCCGTGTCCGAGCAAAATGAATTCGCCCAGTCCGATCGCCCGCGCGTAGTCAAAAAGCGCGTCTTCGCAGACAATTCTCGCCCGCGCCTTGGTCAAATCACCCTCCGGATTTTTCTCCAGGTGCAGGAAAAGCTGCTGAGAGACCGCAATGGCAAGCACCGAATCGCCCAAGAATTCCTGTCGCTCGTTACATTCGTAGAACACCCTTGTATGATTCTCGTTTGTATATGACGAATGCGTCAGAGCTATATAGAGGTAAATCCTGTCGCGGAAGGTATAACCGAGTCTTTTTTCAAACTCGCCGCAAGCGCTTACAAACTCCTCCGGGTAGTCCGATTCCACCGCTCTTTTCAGTTCTTTCATTTATGTACTTCAAATCCTTTCCTTTGCGCTGAACCATTACTTTTCGGCCTTCGACTCGCGCAGCTTGGCCGCCAGCGATGTTATTTCGCCGACGATTCCGGTCTTGGCAAATCCGATTGCCTGCGCCACCGCGGAATTTATCGCCTCTGCGTTTGAACTGCCGTGGGCCTTGATGACCGGTGCAGAAACGCCGAGAAGCGGCGCGCCGCCGTACTTTTTATAATCAAGCTGCGCCTTGATACCGCCTATTTCTCCGTGAACCAGCAGTGCGGAAAGCTTTGTCCGTATATTCTTCTTGAATATGTCCTTGAGCGTCTTGCCCATAAATAAACCAAAGCCCTCGGAGAGCTTCAAAATCATGTTTCCGGTAAAGCCGTCGGCCACTATGACGTCGCATTTTCCGAACGGAATGTCTCTGCCCTCGATATTGCCGATAAAATTCAGGTCCTCGACGGCCGAGAGCTGCTTGTACGCCTCTATCTGAAGCGGTGTGCCTTTAGTATCCTCTGCGCCGTTGTTTGCCAGCGCGACAGCCGGACTTTCCAGTCCGTACAGCTTCTTCATATATACCGAGCCCATCAGAGCGAACTGCACCAGGGTCTCGGGTGTCACCACGACGTTTGCACCGCTGTCGATAAGCATTGTCGGGCGGGTCAGCGGCAAAACCGAGCCGATGGCAGCCGCCTTGATGCCCTTAATCCTTCTGAGTATCAGCGTTGAGCCGACGACCAGCGCGCCGGTATTTCCGGCGCTTATGAAGGCGTCTCCCTCGCCGTTTTTGAGAAGCTCCAGTCCGATACCCATCGAGCTGGACTTCTTGGACTTGAGTATCGACATGGGGTCATCGTGCATATCGATTATCCCGTCTGCGTCGGCAACCTTGACCCGCGTGCCCAAATCTATTGAATTAAGCGCGCACAGCGAATTGATCTTGGCTCTGTCTCCCGTCAGAATGATGTCGGTATCCTGCTTTTCGGCAGCCAAAACAGCGCCCTTGATTATTTCGAGCGGTGCATTGTCACCGCTCATAGCGTCGATTATGATTTTCATTATATTTTAGAACAACTCCTATTTCTGATTAAAACCGCCGCCGTTTGTCTGTCCGCGACACAAGCCGCGCCGCGTCTGATGCTCCGACCGCCGGGACGGCTCTTGGCGTAATTACTGCTCGGTGTAATCCTCTGTATATTTGCAACCCTTATTCGAGCAGTAGAGCTTCTGCTTGCCCTTTTTGACCAGCAGCAGCGCGCCGCACTCCGGACACTTCTTGTTTGTCGGCATATCCCACGTCGAAAAATCGCAGTCGGGATAATTCTCACAGCCGTAGAAAACTCTCTGCTTGCCGCGCTTAACAAGTATCTTTCCGCCGCACTTGGGACAATTTACGCCGGTTTCCTTGGCAATCTGCTTAGTGTAGCGGCAGGTGGGATAGTTGGCGCAGGCGTAGAAATCGCCGAAGCGGCCGTGCTTGATAACAACCGGACCTCCGCACAGCTCGCACACCATTCCCTCTACCGGCTTGTCCTCCTCTTTGGCGATGACATTGCCGTTGCGGTCGATGCGCATGGTATTCTTGCACTCGGGATAATTGGGGCAGGCGGCAAATTTGCCGAAGCGGCCGTGCTTTACTACCATTTTACTGCCGCACTTGTCGCAGACTATATCAAGCTCCTCTTCCTTTAAGTCAATATCGCTCTTTTCTATATTCTTGTCGGCGGCGTCGAGCAATACCTTGAAGCCGGAATAAAAGCTCCTCAAAAGCTCCTTGTAATCCTCCTTGCCGTCGGCTACATTATCAAGCTCGCGCTCGAGATTGGCAGTAAAGCCGTAATCCATGATAGTGCTGAAATTTTTCTGCATTAGGTCGGTCGTGACCTCACCCAGCGAGGTAGGAACAAGCTGCTTTGCTTTTCTCTCGATATAACCCCGCGCCAAAATGGTCGTCAGCGTGGGTGTGTAGGTCGAGGGGCGGCCGATGCCCATTTCCTCAAGCGCCTTTGTCAGCGTCGCCTCGGTGTAGCGGCTGGGAGGCTGTGTGAATTTCTGCTCGCGCTCAAGGCTGTCGAGCTTGAGCTGAGCGCCCTCGGTAAGTACCGGCAGACGGGCATTCTTCGCGTCGTCCTCCTCGGCTTTGTCGTCGTCCTTGGTTGCCTCGTAAACCGCGGTATAACCGGCAAACTTCATGGTTTCGCCCGAAGCCTTGAAGATGTAGCGCGCGCCCTCTGCTGTGTCTGCGGATATTTCCGCCGAAACCGTATCAAACACCGCGCTTGTCATCTGGCTGGCGATAAAACGGTCCCAAATGAGCTTATACAGCCTGTACTGATCGCTCGACAGATTGGGCTTGACTATCTCGGGCGGAAGCGACATATCGGTCGGGCGAATAGCTTCGTGTGCGTCCTGCGCCGTGCCCTTTGTCTTATACACTCTCGGCGATGAAGGATAAAAATCCGCTCCGTATCGGTTTACAATAAATTCTTTTGCAGCGTCACGCGCCTGATCCGAAATTCTGAGCGAATCGGTACGCATGTATGTGATAAGACCGTGGTCGCCCTTCTTGCCGAGGTTAATGCCCTCGTACAGCTCCTGCGCAATTCTCATAGTACGCTGAGACTGGAAATTAAGCTTCTTAAACGCCTCCTGCTGGAGCTGGCTCGTAGTGAAAGGCGGCGCGGGATTCTTGGTCTTTACGCTCTTTTTGACGCCGGAAACGGTGTAATCCGCCCCTGCAAGCGCCTGATAGAGAACCTCAGCCTCATCGGCGTTGTGAATATCCATCCGTCCGTTGGGGCCGCCGTAGAACTTTGCCTTGAACGCCTTGGAGCCTCCGGCAAGCAAATGCGCCTCGATAGTCCAGTACTCCACCTTTTGGAACGCGCGTATTTCATTTTCGCGCTCCACCACCAGCTTGGTCGCAACAGACTGCACTCTGCCGGCGGAGA
The DNA here is from genome assembly GCA_029006345.1 of Bacillota bacterium. Taxonomy (GTDB): domain Bacteria; phylum Bacillota; class Clostridia; order Oscillospirales; family SIG627; genus SUG1173. The sequence goes on along the minus strand of JAQXGK010000046.1, from coordinate 8,720 downwards.
TGCCGTTCTTGACCTTGCGCCACAGCAAGGGAGATATCTGATAGCCGACGATTCTGTCGAGTATCCGTCTAGCCTGCTGGCTGTTGACAAGATCCATGTTTATTTGTCTCGGAGCGGCTATAGCCGCCTTAACTGCCGGCTTGGTTATTTCATTAAAGCTGATTCTTTTCGCCTTTTTTTCATCCAGTCCGAGCACCGTGGCGAGATGCCAGGAAATAGCCTCTCCTTCACGGTCGGGGTCGGTCGCAAGATATACCGTTTTTGACGCTTTTGCCTCTTTTTTAAGTTCTTTTATAAGGTCGCCCTTGCCGCGGATATTGATATACTTCGGCTCGAAGTCGTTTTCGATATCTACGCCCAGTCTGCTTTTCGGCAGGTCGCAGACATGCCCCTTGGACGCGACCACGCGGTATCCGCTGCCCAAATAGCTTTTTATGGTGCTCGCCTTTGCAGGGCTTTCAACTATGACCAGATTTGACATGATTTATGATTTACCTTTCTGAGAAAGTGATTTTTTCGTAAATTACGGAAATTACTGCTTTTGCGCGGTTCATCCGTCCGCAAGGGCGTACCGCCCTCCCGCAAAGCTCTCTGCCAGGCCCTTTATCTCAAGCCCCGAGAGTATTCTGAGTGTCTTTGACGCGGAAAGCTCAAGACCCAGCTCCTCCGCCGTTTTCGGTTGATATGTCAGCGCCTCGAACACCGTTTTTTCATCCTCGGACAGGTCGAATGAAAGCACGCGCGGCGGCGCATTTTCGGTCCTGTCTTCGGGTGCTTGAACGCCCGCCTCTGCCGGCTGCTCGGCGCCTTCGAATTCCGGCGGCAATATATCCCTTGAGTATTTCTTCTTCAGACCGCCGAACAAAAAGCCGGTTTTTTCGGAATCGGGATTGTCGGCGGTTTTTTTCTTGTTTTTCGCCTTATTCTTCGACTTTTCTCCGGTATTTATACTGATGCTATCGGGAAAGTCGCCCTTTAAATCATACAGAAGATCAAAGGCTGTCAGCAACGGCCGCGCCCCGACCTTCAGCAGGTGATTACTGCCGCTCGCCTGCGTCAAGAATATACTGGACGGAACCGTATAGAGCGGTTTCTTCTGACGGATGGCATGCTCGGCAGTAATAAGTGAGCCGCTGCTCATTCCGCCCTCGATAACACAGGTTGCCGCCGACAGACCGCTGATGATACGGTTGCGGATGGGAAAGTTTCGCGCCTGCGGCGGCGTGCCGGGCGCAAACTCGCTTATGACAAGACCTTTCTCGCATATCTCACCGTAAAGAGAGCGATTTTCCTCGGGATAGACGCGGTCAACGCCGCAGCCGAGCACCGCTACGGTGAATTTTTCCGCATAAAGCGCCGCCTTGTGCGCCAGAGCGTCGATACCGGACGCAAGGCCGCTGACTATTACGGCTCCTCCGACCGCCAGGTCGTATGATATCCGCTTAGCAGACAGCTCGCCGTTGCGCGAAGGGCGGCGCGAACCGACCACCGCCACGCAGGGATTGGCGTCAATGTCGCAGAAATTTCCTATGTAATACATCAGTATCGGGCGGTTAGCAAGGGCTTTGAGCCTTTCGGGATAAAAATAGTCTTGAAGAGTAACGATTCCGATGGAGTTTTTGTCGCAGTATTCGGCTATTTTTTCCGCCTGCGACAAATCCTTATCGAGAAAGCTGTCCATTCTTCCGCGCCACTCGATGCCGCTTGCCGCCAAAGTATCCTTATCGGCCAGCCAAACCTCCTCGGGAGACGAAAAGTACCTGAGGGCGGTATTTACGGTAGAGGTTCCGCCGTGTGTCCGTTGGCTGAGCCATATCCAATAAAGCCTCTCACGATCGGTCACAGCGCTCCCTCCTGTCTCGTCATCTGATAAATAATAATGGCCGTTGCAGTTGCGGCATTAAGGCTTTCCATATGCTTCATGGGAATAATTACTTCGCTGTCACACAGCGAGAGAGCTTGACTCGAGAGACCCTTACCCTCATTGCCTATCATAACGGCGCACGGCTCGGAAAAATCCACCTCTGAAATATTGCGGGCTGTATCTGTCAGCGCCGCCGCGTAAATGTTCACCACCGCGCCGCGCACCGCTTCGACCGCTTCGCGGATATCGCCGGCAAGCAAAATGCGCTGTTTGAACAGAGCGCCCATAGTAGAACGCACGGTTTTGGGATTATAGATATCTGCACAGCCCGACATTACCACGGCGCTGATACCGAAGGCCGAGGCACAGCGGATTATCGCGCCGACATTGCCGGGATCCTGCAAATTTTCCAGTATGACCGCGCGGGTTTGGCGGTCAGGCGGCAATTTGCGGATATTATTGCAGATATTTTCCACATTGTCAAGCTGCGGCAGCTCGCAGAGAATGCCCTCCGGCGCGCTTTCACAGCTCAGCTTGGCATAAACCTCCGCAGTCACGACGGTTATCACGCTGTCCGAAAGAAAGCCGTAGTCCGACAGCCGTTGTTCAAAATACGGCAGCTTTTTTTCATTTATGAATATATTCAAGGGCAGTATTCCGCAGTCGAGCGCTTCAAATACCAGCGTCGAGCCCTCAGCGATAAAACTGCGGCTTTCGCTGCGCGCGCTCTTGTCGCGCAATCCGGCTACCCGCCTGATAAGCATATTTTGCCTGCTCGATATGAAGTTGTGCCGCATGCTCCCGCCCCTCTTTCGCCCGGTTTTTAATTCAAGGTTTATACGATAAAAAAAATATACATTATATTATAATAATATATGTAGAAATAATTATCAACTGTTTTTTTCGAAATTTACGGCTTTTCAAAATATAACGGAGCGCAGGCAAAAAAATATGTACAAAAAATACTATATATGTTATAATGTAGTATCTTTATGAGTATATATGCGGGGAAGTGTGCCCCCGGGAAAGATATTTTCAAAAATGAAAAATTATAAAAACACCCGCAGACCGGACAGAATTACCCCCTCTCCCGTCAGAAAAAGGCCGCCCGAGACCGCGTCTGCAGAGGATGACGGCGAAAACGGCGCAGTAGCCGGGCGCAACGCCGTTATGGAGCTTATCTCGGCAAACGCCGATATCGAAAAGATATTTGTTCGCCGGGACGGCAAGCGCGAGGGCTCTATAAAGATGATTGTCGCGCGCGCGATCGCCGCCGGAATACCGGTGGTGGAAGCCGACAGGGGCAAGCTTGACGCCATGTGTCCGGGAGTCAACAACCAGGGAATAGTCGCAGTAACCGGCGCAAAGAAGTATTCGTCGCTCGACGAGCTTTTGAAAACAGCGTCCGACCGCGGCGAAAAGCCTTTTTTGGTCATTTGCGACCGTATCGCCGACCCCCACAACCTCGGCGCAGTCATTCGCACCTGCGAAGGCGCGGGAGTCCACGGCGTAATAATTCCAAAGCGCAAGGGCTGCGGCGTAACTGCGGCGGTTATGAAGGCTTCGGCAGGCGCCGCCGAGCATATGGCAGTCTGCAAGGTGTCGAATCTTGCCGAAACGGTTGAAGAGCTCAAAAAAAGAGGGCTTTGGATAGTCGCCTGCGAGGCAGACGGCACGCCCTACGACAAGCTCGATTACAACATGCCGCTGGCAGTCATACTCGGCAGTGAGGGCGAAGGCGTTTCGCGCCTTTTGAAGGAAAAAAGCGATTTTGTCGCATCGCTACCCATGCGCGGCAGGGTAAATTCGCTCAATGTTTCCTGCGCAGGCGCAATAATGCTGTACGAAATACTGAAATCAAGGTAAAAGACACTACGGAAGAAAGAAGAGGTTTCATCTATGGCTTCCTATAAAATTACCGCAAGGCGCAAAAAGGGCGCGGCGACCCCAAAGGAAACGCGCGCCGAAAACATACTCAACGACCTGCTGTCGGACGCCGGAGCGGAGAAAAAAGAACCCGCTCAGAGCAATTCCTATGTCGGCAACAGCGAAAAGGTCAAGCGCGCCGAGAAATTCATCGGAAACAAATTAGACGCCATATACGGCAAAAGGGCGTCTGCCGAAGCACAACCGGCAGATACCGAGGACGAGACCGATCTGCTGCTGGCGCGGGCCTTTGACGACGGCGTAAACGCGGACGGCGAGCAGCTGAAAAAGCGAAAGAAGAAAGAAAACAAGAGCAAAAAAGCCTCCAAGGCGGAAATTGCCGCAAAAACCGAGCAGGCCGTCCGAGAGCAAGCCGAACTGGACAGAGCAAAAGCGGCCGAAGACAGACAGGCCGCAAAGATATCCCCGAGCACGGCAGAGCAGCCCGCAGCCGAGGCCGAAGCGCCCGCCGCCCCGACAGTTGACGAGAGCGCAAAGGCGGGCGATACCGTATCCGCTCCCCCGATAGAAAGCTTTGACGGGGACATGGACGACTACGAATACGACGACGAAGCGTTTGAAAGCGGCGCACCCTCCGCAAACGCCAATGTCATTGACCGCAAGCCGTCTATCGACGAGCTTTACGCCGAGCAAAACAGCTCTTCTCCGATGGCCGAAGCCGTCAAATCGCACAATGCCTCACACGGCAATACCGCTACTCTGACGCGCATATTCTCCGAGGATTTCAAGGCGCAGGAGGGAATCCCAGAGGCAAAGGAGCGCCCGGAGTCCGACGACAGCGGATTTGTATATGAAAAGAAACGCAAAAAGGTGCTTTCCGACATTGAAGAATACACCTCCTTCGACCAGAACGACGAAATCAGCGAGGGCTTCCGCGACAAGAGCGTCAAGCTGTTGCTTTCGGCCATAGTGCTGATTATTCTGACAGGCGTTATGTTCTACCTCGAGAGCTATTCGTTCATCGAGCTGCCGAGGTTCTCAATACTGCGGCCCGGCAGATACGGAATAGTTCTTCTGCTCATTGATTTGCAGATTGTATTTGCCAGCGCAATTCTGATTTTAGACAATATAATCGACGGCATAAAGAGCCTGTTTACCGGCAAAGCCAATAAAAACAGCGCCACCTTCCTTGCCCTGTTTGCCGCCGCCGTGCAGGTGATAGCAATAATCGTGCTCAATCCCTCCGGCGAAGACATCTCTCTTTATTCCACCGTCGCGGTATTCTTTGCGGCAATGAACGCCGTCTCGTCCTTTATCGACGTCAAGCGCAACTATCTGACCTTCCGCATCATCTCCAATAAAAACAAAGATAAAATGGTCGCATCCGAGCTGGGTAACGACTGCGCCGAGGCAGGGGCCTTCCGCGATACGCTGACCGAGGACGACCGGATATACACGCTTTCCAAGGCGCGCTTTATAAACGGATTTTTCGAAAAGCTGACCAAAAACCCCCAGTGTAACTCCGTCTATAAAATCAGCGTTCCTCTCATTTTTGTAGTATCCGTGGCGTACGCCGTACTTAATTACACTTCCTCCAAGAGCATTCTCGACGCTGTATGCTCATTCTCGCTCATGGTGGCGATAACCACGCCGGTCTGCTCGGTTTTTGTCAACACCCTTCCGTTTGCACACGGCTGTAAAAAGGCGTCAAAGCACGAAGGCGCAATAATCGGCGAAGCCGCTATCGAGGACTATTCGCAGGCGTCGGTCATCTCGTTTTCCGACACCGAGGCCTTCCCGCCCAAGGGGGTCAAGGTTACCAGCGTGCGCACCTACGGAGAAAACCGTATTGACCAGACAATCCTCTACGCCGCCAAGATCTTCGAAACGGTCGGCGGACCGCTCTCGGTTGTATTTACCAACTCAATCTCCGGCATAATTCCGCAGATGGACGAGGAGGTCAAAATAATAGAGAACGGCGACGGCGGCATTTGCGCGGCTATCGACGGCAAAGAGATCTACGTCGGAAGCAAGGACTATATGCTGAGCTACGATTTCGGCTTCATCCGTGACGATATAGACGCGGACTTCGAAGAAAACGTCGGCAGGATCATGTATATGGCGATAGGAGACGAAATAGCCGCAAAATTCTACGTCCGTTATTCAATGAGCCGCAGCTTCTCAAAGCTGATGCTCAAGCTTATCAAAAACGGCGTTTGCCCCTCAATAAAAACCTGCGATCCCAATATCGATGCCGAGCTTGTCGCCTCGCTGATGGGTCTTGAGGAGTGTCCCGTCGGCATAGTTAAGCTCCATTCGCTGTCCTCTGACATTCCGGTCAAGCCGGAGGCAGACAGCGGCATCGTCGCCGGCTCCAGCATTTCCGGCATGCTCCGCACCTTCCTCAGATGCGATTCCATCCGTTCGCACATCGGCACCAACGCCCTTGTCAATTTCATTTCACTTATTCTGGGCGTCTTTATAGTCGGGTTCCTGTATTTCATCGGCAGAAGCGGAAATATAAATATGCTGTTCCTGCTTTGCTATCAGGCACTTTGGCTGATACCGGTCGTCATTCCGTCGCACCTCGACTGACAGAGCCCGCAGGGTCTGTTGCCGACAGACAGAATACAAAATCATATGCATTGAAAGCAGCGGCTTGTCAGCCGCTGCTTTTTTTCGCACAGACGCCGGCACACGAAAAGGGCAAAGAAATATCGGGCAGTCATAAATATGACTGCCCGAAAGAGTATTTGGTTTTTACGGAAAGCGCGGGCAAAATTGCTCCTGTCGCCGAAAGGCCGTTAATTCTGCATATTGATTTGCTCACCGGTAATGAGCGGATAACGTACAAGGCGAGAGCCGTCCAGCTCTTCTTTATGCATATCCACTGCCGAAATCTGATGATTGTCATAAGTCGTATAGTAATATACTCCCGTATCGGCATTGCAGCACGAGGTGTAAATAGTAATCTCATACTTTCCGTCCCCGACATCGCAGCAGCCTCTCTGCTGATCTACGGAGCCCAATATGTGGAAGAACTGACTTACGCTCTCGCTTTCGGTTGCGGGAGAAACCGAATTCATTTTTACAAAAGCGACCCGAATGAAGCGCGACTGCGACGATAAATCGCCCGGAAGCCCCAGCGCCCCCATTCCGCGGCTGTAGGCCTCCAGCTCAAGCTTGTCGGAAAATAAATTTTCGGGAGTTTTCGCAGACAAATGCCTGTAATTATTGAGCGCAAACATTTGTTTGTCAAAGGGCGGATTGTTAGTTAAAACCCCAACCGGATTTTGATATATTTTCAGGCCGTCCTTAACCGACTCTACGGTGATGGCTTCATTACGGTCGGCAATAAGCCAATGAAGCTGAGCCAACGGCAGTTCCGGGCTGTACGGCGTGTTGTTGATATTGATTTTTCCGAGCAGCTCCCTGGCGCTTCGCACCGAGTCGCACTGCCCGAGAATCCACGGAATGAATTCAAATTGCGCTATATTGTCTTTATCCGGCACATTATTCCCGTAAACCGCATTGCCGACAAAATTGAGCCCCGCAATTCCGAGTCCTTTCTCGTTGACCGCATCATAATAGAGTGGATAATTGTCGGCAACATAAGCCATGCCTATTAATGCATAGTGGGTTTCCATGTCCCCCATATTTCTGAAAGAAAACTTATAATTGCGCGGAGTTACCGTGACCTCATCTCCGTAGGAAAACTCGTAATCCAACGTTCTGCCGAAATAAAAATCTTTTGTTTTATAGGTTGCCGCCGTGCACATATGCTCTCCCCCCATCATATTATTGCTATAGTTTTGCTGTATGATAATATAATACCATATTTTTGTCAATATCGGGGATTTTAATTCGACTCTCGGCATTTGCAAAGCAAATATTTCACAGCGCCGCTGTCTCACCCGACCAAAGCGCCTTCCACCAAAAAGACGATTGCCTGAGCAATCGTCTTTTTCTGTCAACAGGCTGCAAAAGAGTGCCGCCTGATATTTCGCTGCAGATTTGAACCGGCATGGAATTTTGATAATCGCTATCGGCAGTGAAGCTACCCTCTCTATTCGCTGAAGCCGGTCAAGAAAAACGGCCGGATATCGTGAGCGTTCTCCGATGACTATTACGTTTACGGCAAATGTGAAAATCTTCAGTCGGACAATTAAATAACATTTATAATCCACTGTATGATAAATTTTTATACATTTTCAATAAAAAACTGCATTTCAATATCTGTGCCGGATAGCTATAATATAATAAACGACAGAAAAAAGTCGTAAAAAAAGGAGGTAAATAAAATGAAGAAGTTATTGGCAATTATTTTGGCATTGGTATTTGTTTTAGGTCTTACCGCTTGCGGTGACAGCGGCTCGGCGGACGGCGAAGTATCGGTACTTTACTATAACTACGGCGATACATATATTTCGAGCGTACGCGCTGCAATGGATAAGTTCCTTACCGACGAAGGCATTAAGTTCCAGAACTATGATGCTAACAACAACCAGACAACCCAGACCGAGCAGGTTACAACCGCTCTTACAAAGGGTTCAAAGCTTCTTATCGTAAATATTGTTGACACAGGCTCTAACGACGCCGCTCAGAATATTATCGATCAGGCTAAAGCTAAAAATGTTCCCGTAATCTTCTTCAACCGTTCTGTTGACGAATCGGTTGTAAGCAGCTATGACAAGTGCGTATTCGTAGGCACCGACTACGAAATGGCAGGTCACCTGCAGGGCGAAATGATAGGCAATTATCTTGTTGAAAACTTCGACAAGGTTGACCTTAACGGAGACGGCAAAATCAGTTACGTAATGTTCAAAGGTCAGGAAGGCAATATGGAGGCTATCGCCCGCACACAGTACGGCGTTGAGGACGCTGACAAGGTTCTCACCGATGCAGGAAAGGCTAAGCTTGAATTTTACGACGCTTCCAACTCAAAGAAGTATCTCGTTGACCAGAACGG
>JAQXGK010000045.1 GCA_029006345.1 Bacillota bacterium | reverse complement strand
ATATTTGCCATATAGAGGTGCGTTTTGCTTTCAAGGGCCCCTGTCGTATGTAGGTCAGCTTGTGAAAGATTCCGCATCTCTTTTTCTATTACTACATTGTGTAAATAAAGTCTCTGCGTCCTTGAGTCTCTTTGAATCATTACACCCATATAGTAAGGTTCGTTTCCTAAAGCCCCTTTGCCTTCATCCTCTTTTCTATGCTTTCACGCATCGCCGTGAAATTTTTTGTATCATTTTCGGAATTTTTTCGTATAATACTATTGACAACACTCTTATCCTGTGATATAGTGGGGTCAGTGGACATCCCATTATTTCAATCGCTTCCTGCATTTTGCATAGCGGTTCGGGATGTCCATTTTTTAATTTTTAAGGTGGTTTTATTAAAATCAATGATATCATATAAAACCATTTGTCGGCCATTAGTAAAAAGTACAGTTGCCTATTAAAGCAACTGTTCGATAAATCGGGATTTAACTATTTCTACAAAAATTATACCTACAAGCACATCTCTATCTATATCGATAATATTACGGTAATAGCTTTCCGGATATTAATCGCCATAAGACTATCTGTCAAAACTCATTCAGTGCTTTCAGTGCCTGAGCTTCGGAAGCCTCTATTGCTTCACGCTCGGCCCGCAAGACGAGATCAACCGCCTCCGAAAGAAGGGTCATGGTATCATCCGGGCTGAGCAATAATTTGTTTCCGATTCCGTAAACGCAGATATTATCGTTCGCCGCGCCTACCGTGATTTCAACGGCGTTTGCGACGCTGTCATAGAAGCCGTCGGGATATTGAGAATGAAAACGCACTTTAACAAGCGTCTCGCCTGACTGACAGTAGAGAGCGTCGCAGTTTTCGCCGTGAACAGTTGAGATTTTAATCATTTTTCATATTCTTTCTTCTGTCGATATAGCTTTGCAGTATCAGCTCCGCCGACAGCGTATCTATAACCTTTTTGCGCTTGCTTGATCTTACTCCGGCCTCGCTGAGCATATTATGCGCCTGAACGGTAGAAAAACGCTCGTCGATAGTATCGATATCGATATCGGTCAATTCGGAAAGAAAGCCTATCATGACACGCGTCTTTTCCGCACGGTCGCCCTCGCTTCCGTCGGTTCGCTTGGGCAAGCCGATAACTATTCTTTCCGCATTTTGCGAAGCCGCCTTTTCGGCAATTTTAGCGGCGGCGTCCCGCAGTCCCGTCACTCGGACAGTCTCAAGCCCGCTCGCCATCATTTCAAATTTATCGCACACGGCAAAGCCCATGCGGACATCGCCGTAGTCCACCCCAAGCATCTTCATCAGTTTTTCAGGCTGTGAATCGGCGCCGGCACTCTGCCTCCGCGCGATATGAAGCGCCTTGGAGAAGCGGTATTCACACGCATAACGGGGGCTTGCCCCAGCAGTCCGCCGAATTCAACGCTGTCGCCCGCTTTTTTGCCGACCGCAGGGATTAAACGAACAGCCGTGGTTTTATTATTGACCACGCCGATAGAAATCTCATCTGCTATAATGCCGCTTATGACCTCGGCAGTCGTATCCCCGGGAACCGCTATCATATCGAGGCCAACCGAGCAAACCGCCGTCATAGCCTCGAGCTTTTCTATAAGAAGAGAGCCGTTCTCGGCGGCGGAAATCATTCCCGCATCCTCGGAAACCGGAATGAACGCGCCGGAGAGACCGCCCACGTGGCTTGAAGCCATAACGCCGCCCTTTTTGACCGCGTCGTTGAGAAGAGCAAGACAAGCGGTAGTACCCGCCGCACCGCACACCTCAAGACCCATTTCTTCAAGCACATATGCCACAGAATCGCCGACAGCCGGTGTAGGCGCGAGCGACAGGTCAACTATTCCGAACGGAACGGATAATCTTTCGGAGGCTTCTTTTGCAACAAGCTGTCCCATACGGGTAATCTTGAAGGCCGTCTTCTTGATGACGTCCGCAAGCTCGGTGATATTGCAGTCGCCGGCATTTCTGATTGCCGCGGCGACGACACCCGGACCGGAAACGCCGACATTAATAACTCTGTCGGGCTCTCCCACTCCGTGAAAAGCGCCTGCCATAAACGGGTTATCGTTCGGCACATTTGCAAAAACAACAAGCTTTGCGCAGGCAATGGAATTGCGGTCTGCCGTAAGCTGCGCTGCGCGTTTGATTACGCGGCCCATTTCGGCGACGGCGTCCATATTGATACCTGCCTTGGTGGTAGCGACATTGACGCTGGAGCAAACAAGCTCGGTCTCGGCCAGCGCCTCCGGAATACTCTCGATAAAAGCCTTTGTGCCGTTGAGATAGCCCTTCTGAACAAGTGCGGAATAACCGCCGATGAAGTTTATGCCCACCGCATTTGCGGCACGGTCGAGCGTCCTGGCAATCTTTATGTAGTCGCCGGACGAAATATCTCCGCCGACAAGAGCTATCGGCGTGACTGAGACCCGCTTGTGAATAATCGGGATACCGTACTTCTTCTCGATATCCTCTCCGGTTTTGACAAGGTTTTCGGCGCTCTTTGTTATCTTATCGTAAATGTTGGAGCAAAGCGTATCTATACCGCCGCCGGCGCAGTCGAGCAGCGAAATGCCCATAGTAATCGTTCTTATGTCGAGGTGCTCGTCATCTATCATATTGATGGTTTCAAGTATCTCGTCCTTGTTAATACTAATCATCTTTTACCTCAAATCTTATGCATCGAATTGAATATATCCTCATGCATGGTATGAATTACAAGACCCCTACTCTCGCCGAGCTTGTTCATATGATCCACAAACTCCGAAAACGAGCCCTTGAGCGCCGACAAATCAACCAGCATTATCATTACAAAATAATCCTTCAGCACTGTCTGCGAAACATCGATGATATTGACCTCGTACTTCTTGCATTCAAGGCTGACATCGGCGATAATACCGACGCTGTCCTTTCCTGTTACAGCTATTACTGCCTGCATGGTGTTTTCTCCTTCCAAAATCTCATTAACTCTACAATAATAACATGAAACCGAGGCTTTTGCAACAGCAAAAGCCTCGGTTTTCGGTTCTGATTTGTTAATCGAGCTCAAAGGCGCCCGTATATAGCTGATAATACTTGCCGTGTTCGGCGATAAGCTGCTCGTGCGTACCGCGCTCTATAATTCTTCCGGCGTCAAGCACCATTATTACATCCGAGTTTCTGACGGTAGACAGACGGTGTGCTATGACGAATACCGTTCTGCCCTTCATAAGGTTGTCCATACCCTTCTGAACAATCGCCTCGGTGCGCGTGTCTATCGACGAGGTCGCCTCGTCGAGAATCATGACGGGAGGGTCGGCAACAGCCGCGCGCGCGATGGAAATCAACTGCCGCTGTCCCTGTGAGAGCCCGGAACCGTCGCCCGAAAGCATTGTGTCATACCCCTGCGGAAGGCGCGATATAAAGCCGTCGGCATTTGCTATCTTTGCCGCCGCAATGCACTCCTCGTCGGTAGCGTCGAGCTTACCGTAGCGAATGTTATCCATTACAGTGCCGGTAAACAGATTTACATCCTGCAAAACTATTCCCAGCGAGCGGCGCAGGTCGTCCTTCTTTATCTTATTAATATTGATATTGTCGTATCTTATCTTGCCGTCGTCGAGATCGTAAAAACGGTTGATAAGATTTGTTATGGTCGTCTTTCCGGCGCCAGTAGCGCCTACAAATGCTACCTTCTGACCGGGCTTTGCATACAGCGAAATATCGTGCAAGACAAGCTTATCCGGTTCATATCCGAAATCCACGTTAAAGAGCTGCACATCTCCGGTAAGCTCAGTATAAGTGACGCTGCCGTCACTGTGCGGATGCTTCCATGCCCATGTGCCGGTGTGCTCCGGGGTTTCGGCGAGCTCGCCGTTGACGGTCTTTGCATTCACCAGTGTAACATAACCGTCGTCAGTCTCCGGCTGTTCGTCGAGTAGCTCGAAAATGCGCTTTGCACCGGCAAGCGCCATTATAATCGAGTTGATCTGCTGCGACACCTGATTTATCGGCATTGTAAAGCTCTTACTGAGCTGCAGGAACGAAGCAATAATGCCGACTGAAATGCCGCCTACTCCGCCGATGGCAAGAGCGCCGCCGACTATGGCGATAAGCGCGTATTGCAGATTTCCGAGGTTGCCCATTATCGGCATAAGTACATTTGCATAGACATTTGCCTTAGTCCCGTTTTCGCAAAGCTCCTCATTGCAGATATCAAAGCCCTTTTTGGCCTCCTCCTCGTGGCAGAATACCTTTACTACCTTCTGACCGTTTATCATTTCCTCGACATAACCGTTCATTTTGCCGATGGAGCGCTGTTGACCGACAAAGTACTTGGCGCTGACAGAGCCGAACTTAGCTGTAATCAAGGCCATGAACAGGACAGTCACAATTACAAGCGCGGTCATATAGACGCTGGTGGTTATCATTGCAACAAATACCGACACTACGGTAATTATCGAAGAAAGAGTCTGCGGAATGCTCTGCGAAATCATCTGACGGAGCGTGTCGGTATCGTTGGTATAGTGGCTCATGGTATCGCCGAAGGTGTGAGTGTCAAAATAACTGATTGGAAGCTTCTGCATGTGGTGGAACATGCTGTTCCTTATGTCGCGCAGAATCCCCTGAGAAACCGTGACCATAAGCCAGTTGAACAGAAAGTTTGACAGAATGCCCACAAGGTAGATAACCGCCATAAGCGCTATCGCCGCGGCAAGTCCCGTATAAACGGGATTGGGATCTCCTATAAGCGGTGATATATGATCATCAATCAGCGTCTTAAGAAAGAGCGATCCCCTGACGCCTGCAAAGGCGCTGGCAAAAATACAGAGCACTACGATAAACAGCCTGAATTTATACGCCTTGAAGTAGCTGCAAAGCCGCCAGAAGGTCTTCTTGTCAAATTTCATTCCGCCCGCGGTATGCGAACCGCCGCGGGGTCCTCGTCCGCCCATCATTCTGCGTCACCGCCCTTCATCTGAGAAGTATATACCTCGCGGTAAATGTCATTTGTCCGAAGAAGTTCCTCATGGGTGCCGACTGCGTCAATTTTGCCGTTGTCAAGCACAATTATCATGTCCGCGTCCTGAACCGAGGAAATACGCTGAGCAATAATCAGCTTTGTGGTGTCCGGAATTTCTTGGCGGAAGGCTTTCCGTATCTTTGAATCGGTCGCGGTATCAACTGCACTTGTAGAATCGTCAAGAATGAGTATCTTCGGCTTTTTAAGCAAAGCGCGGGCAATGCAGAGTCTCTGCTTCTGACCGCCGGAAACATTTGTTCCGCCCTGATCAATCACCGTGTCATAGCCGTCCGGGAACTCGCGGATGAATCCGTCCGCCTGTGCGAGACGGCAGACACGCTCGATGTCCTCATCGGAGGCATTTTCATCGCCCCAGCGAATATTATCCTTGATGGTTCCGGAGAACAGTACATTCTTCTGAAGCACCATGGCGACGCTCGAACGAAGCACCTCAAGGTCGTACTCTCTGACATCGTGGCCGCCGACCGAAACCGAGCCGGATGTAACGTCATACAGTCTCGGAACAAGTGAAACAAGGGTTGATTTTGAACTTCCCGTGCCGCCGATTATGCCGACTGTGGCACCCGACGGAATTTTCAGGTTTACATTCAAAAGACACAGCTTTTCGGGATTTCCCGAATAACTGAAGTTAACATTATCAAAGACGATTTCCCCGTTATCTACGGTAGTAAGCGCGTTCTCGGGACTAACGATATCGCTCTTTTCCTCCAGCACCTCGACTATTCTCTCCGCCGACGCGCGCGACATGGTAATCATAACAAATACCATGGAAATCATCATAAGACTACTGAGTATCTGCATGGTATATGTTATAAGGCTCATAAGCTCTCCGGTAGTCATGGTGCTGCTCACTATCAGATGCGCTCCGAACCATGCGATAAGCAGCATTGTGACATATACAGCCGTCTGCATCAAAGGGTTGTTGAACGCAAGCACCTTTTCGGCAAATGAGAAGTCCTTGTAGATGCTCTCGCTGACCTCGTCGAACTTTTTATCCTCAAAGTCCTCACGAACAAAGCTTTTGACCACCCTGATGCCGTGAAGGTTTTCCTGAACTACGCCATTGAGACGGTCATAAGTCTTGAAAACCCGCTTGAATATCGGATGCACCTTCTTGATTATCAGAAATAGCGCGACTCCGAGAAAAGGCACAACGGCAACAAATATAAGCGCGAGGCGCGCGTTAATGCTGAATGCCGCCGCAAGCGAGAAAATCAACAGCGACGGGCATCGCACCGCTATGCGGATTATCATCTGAAAAGAGTTCTGCACATTGGTGGTATCGGTAGTCATTCTCGTCACAAGACTAGAGGTCGAGAATTTATCGATACTGCGAAACGAAAAATTCTGTATGTTATAGTACATATCATGACGGATATTCTTGGCAAAACCGGCGCTCGCTTCGGGCGCGTATTTACCGGCGAGGGCTCCGAACAACAGCGAAAGCACGCAGGAAACCACCAGTATTCCGCCGTACAGCAGAATGTTTTTAATATTTCCTTGGCCGTTGTTTCCGTTTACGCCGACGTCAATTATCTTCGCCATAAGCAGCGGAATAATAACCTCCATTACCGCCTCCAGCGAAATAAATATCGGAGACAGAATAGTCTGTCTCTTATATTCGCGTATACATTTCATTAACCTTTTTATCATTGCCGATATTCATCTCCTTGTGTAAAAATAGTGTCAGTCAGGTTTTTCAAGATTGGCCTTTATCTTGGCTATAGTATTATAAAAGCCGTCCAGCTCGGCACGTGAAATACCCTGTATCATACGCGTTTCTTCAGTCTCGATGCGGTGCGTTACGGCACGTTGATGCTCTATCGCCTTATCGGTCAGAACTATTTTTTTCAATCTCAGATCGTGCAGCACCGGAATGCGTCTGATATAGCCGTTCTTTTCCATAAGCTGCAGCACGACAGTGGCCGTAGAGCGTCTTATCGAAAATTCAGCTTCAACATCACGCTGAAAAATATCCCGATCCTGATTTTCGTATACATAACCGATAATCCAGCCCTGCATCTGCGTTATTCCGCTTTCATTCTCCAGGCATCCTATCAATGTGCGCCGTTTTATCAGATTGTCAAGCGTACGCACCTGAAAACCGATAGTCCTCTCCTTGTTCAGCATGCATGTACCTCCCCTTTCTTCGCCTCAGCCAATGTTGCATACGGCGAGATTTTGCATAATGTCCCTGAACATTGTTAGCACTCTAACATTATATGTCCCGTATATTTGCTTGTCAATGATTTTCACACAATATTCATATTCCTTGTAAACAAAATATTTTCCATCGGATATTGCATTGTCGGCAATTACAGGTTATAATAATGTGAGTAAGTTTAACGGAGGATACATAAATGTTCAGATTTGCATTAGACGGCGCGGCAACAGCGCAGCAGGCCACTACCGGTTCCGTACTGGGAATGGTAGTTCCGCTTTTGCTTATAGTGGTCTTTTTCTATTTCTTCATGCTGAGACCGCAGAAAAAGCAGGAGCGCGAGATAAACGCAATGCGCGACAACCTTCAGATCGGTGACGAGATTTCAACAAACGGAGGAATCATCGGTCGTATCGTTAAAATCAAAGACGATATAATCACCCTTGAGCTCGGCAGTGACAAGACAAAGATCAAGGTTTTCAAGTGGGCAGTCAGAGCTGTCGAGGTTCCGGTAAATCCGCCTGAGGAAGCTCCCGCACCTGCTAAAAAAGCCAAGAAAAAGGCCGACACAGAGCAGACCGCCAAGTCCGAAGGCACTGAAAAAGCCGAAAGCGCGGACAAACCCGAAGAAAAGTAAACAACACACAAGCACCGCGGCGCTGCAGAGCGCATGCGGTGCTTTTTTTCTATCGTTTTTTCTCCCTGCCGCGACTCCTGTGACCGGGAGCTCTTCCGCTCTGCACTCCGGCAAATCCGGCACAGAGAAACAAAACCCGGCACGCCTGTGCCGGGTTTGGTTATTACAGCTTATTTCGTTTGCTGTTTTTGCTTGCTTTCCTTGAGTCCCACTATCAGATTGAACACCGACAAATCCTTGGTGTCGCGGCAATAATAGCCGTTGCGTACAAACTGGTATTTGTCGCCGGGACGCGAATCCTCCAGCGATTTTTCGAGACGGCATCCGGTAAGGCGAACAGCCGAATCGGGATTCAGAAAATCAGCGTATTCCTTGCCCTCGGGAAGCGAGGTCATGTTTTCTTCCGTAAACAGACGATCGTACTTGATTACGTCGCTTGTTATGCAGTTTTGCGCGCTTACCCAGTGAATGGTGCCCTTTATCTTTCTGCCGTCCGGCGGATTCTGACCTGCCGTAGCGAAATCCACTTCGCCGTGAACCACCGTGACATTTCCGTTTTCGTCCTCCTCAAACCCGGTGCATTTCACAACATACGCACTCATCAGGCGAACCTCGTTGTCCGGGTACAAACGGAAGAATTTCGGTGCTTTTTCCTTGAGAAAGTCGCTTCTCTCGATATAAAGCTCTCGCGTGAAGGCCAGCTTCCTTGTGCCGGCGGTTTCGTCGTTCGGATTGTTTGAGATTTCAAAATACTCGGTCTTATCCTCGGGGTAATTGTCTATCACAAGCTTGAGCGGCTCAAGTACAGCGATCCTGCGGGGAGCGGAAAAATTCAGCTCGTCGCGGATGCAATGCTCAAGAAGCGCAATATCCACAAGGCTGTCGGACTTCGCCACCCCTATTCTGCCGATAAAATCGATAATCGATTTCGGAGTATAGCCGCGGCGGCGCAAGCCGCAGAGAGTAGGCATTCTCGGATCGTCCCAGCCGTCAACCGTACCGGACTCCACAAGGCTGCGAAGATACCGCTTGGACAGTACGGTGTGCGTCAAATTGAGACGCGAGAACTCTATCTGGCGCGGATGTCCCGGCACGCTTACATTTTCTACAACCCAGTTGTAAAGCGGACGGTGAATTTCATATTCGAGTGAGCAAAGCGAATGAGTCACACCCTCGAGAGCGTCCTGTATCGGATGTGCAAAGTCATACATCGGATATATGCACCACTTCTTGCCCTGTCGGTGATGTTCTACATATTTAATTCTGTAAATGACCGGGTCGCGCATCCAAAAATTGCCGCTTTCAAGGTCGATTTTTGCTCGGAGCGTATATCTCCCCTCAGGGAATTCACCGTTCTTCATGCGCTCAAACAGGTCAAGGCTCTCCTCTATCGGTCGGTCGCGGTAAGGCGAAACCGCCGGATGAGTAGTGTCGCCGCGGTATTTGTTGAACTCCTCGGGCGACAGCTCGCAGACATATGCAAGTCCCTTGCGTATCAGCTCGCAGGCAAGCTCGTAATCCTTTTCAAAATAGTCCGAGCCGTAGAAAAACCTGTCCTCCCAGTCGAAGCCGAGCCAGTGGATATCCTCCTTGATGGCGTCGACGTACTCGGTATCCTCCTTGGCGGGATTGGTGTCGTCCATACGAAGGTTGCATTTGCCGCCGTACTTGAGAGCAGTACCGAAATCGATAACCAGCGCCTTGCAATGTCCGATGTGAAGATAGCCATTGGGCTCCGGCGGAAAACGGGTGTGTATTTCCTTCACCTTGCCCTCGGCAAGATCCCGGTCAATCTCGTCGTATATAAAGTTTGTGTATTCTCTTTCTTCCATAATCCGTCTCTCAGTCTTAATTAATCAATTATTTGTTGCTTGCGGCTTGAGCGGCCGACATAAGGCGCGCCCTTACGCGGTCTTCGCCGAGGATCTGCATTACTGCGTAAAGATCGGGTGAATTGCGCTTGCCGGTGACCGCCACTCTGATTACCGAGCTGACGTCGCCGACATGACCCTTGTAAAGCTCCGGATTGTTCTTGTATTCCTTGGGCTTTGCGGCATATCCGAGCCTTACGGAAAGCTCCGTCACCTTTTCAAACCACTGATTCTGGTCATCCGACTGCGAATATATATCCTTGTATTGTTCAAGAACTGCCAGCACGTCCTGCACCGGAACATTTTCAGGCATCTGATCCCGTGCTTCAAACAACTCGTCAAAGAAGAAGTCAATGTAATTTCTGACGTCGCTCCATGACGCTATGTCCTTTCGCGGCTTGGGACAGTCCCTTCCGATGGCGAAAATGCTCTCTGTATAGGCTCTGTCGCGGGAAACAAGCGAATACAGCTCGCCGTCGTATTTCGCGGCCCAATCACAAACAAGCCCGGTGACCTCTGCGGCACTCATGCGGGAAATGACATTCTTTGACACGTCGCACAGCTTCTGAATATCAAAAAGCGCTCCCGACGCGCTCATCTTTTTCACCGAAAACGGAAATTCCGTATACGGCTTATCCGGGTTTTGCGCGTGCCACTCCTCGTAGTTTGAATTGAGCAGCGTCATTATATATTCGATAACGCATACCGGCGGGTATCCCATAGCGTCGTAGTCCTCCATGCGCGCGCCCATATCGCGCTTGGAGAGCTTTTTCTTATTGCCGTTTTCGTCCAGCCGCATAATCTGCGCGGTGTGCATATACTTCGGTAAACGAAAGCCGAGATATCTGAAAAGCATAATGTGCTTTGACAGTGACGGCAACCATTCCTCTCCGCGCACCACATGGGTAGTGCCCATCAAATGGTCGTCAACGGCGTGTGCAAAATGATATGTGGGAACTCCGTCGCTCTTGAGAAGCACGAAGTCCTCGTCGTTTTCGGGGATTTCCAGCTTGCCCCTGACCAAATCGGTAAACGGTATCTTCTTCTCCGGGTCTCCGTCCGCAAGCAGGCGAAGCACGAATTTTTCGCCTTTTGCAAGCGACTGCCTGACGTCATCGAGCGTAAAACTGCGCCCTGCAAGCTTTTCCGCCCGGCGTTTCTCTGCCTCGGCCTCCCAATCCTTTGTTTTATTCTCCGTCTTCTTGTCTGCGGCAAGCGCGGCTGAAAGCTCCTCGTCGGTCGAAAAAACGGGATATGCTTTGCCCTCCGAAACCAATTTTTTGGCGAAAACATGATAAATATCCGTTCTTTGGGATTGCTTATACGGCGCGTAGACTCCTCTGTCGCATATCTCACCGTCCTCTCCGATAACGGCGCCCTCATCGAAATTCACGCCGTACTGAGCAAGCGTTCGGATAAGGCTCTGGGCCGCGTCCGAAACCTCTCTGCGGCTGTCGGTATCCTCTATTCTGAGATACACCGATCCGCCCGACTGATGCGCCAGACGCTCGTCTATCATGACCTGATACATTCCGCCGAAATGTACAAAGCCCGTCGGGCTGGGTGCAAATCTCGTCACCTTTGCGCCCTCCGGAAGCTCCCGCGCCGGAAAACGGCTCTCGATATCCTCGGGCGACTCAGTCACATCGGGATATAACAGTTCGGCAAGCAAATCGAGTTCATTTTGTGTAAGCATTCATTATACCTCTGTAAAAAGCTGTAGATAGGTAAATTATATCATAGTACGGCGGGATAATCAATCATTTTTTGGGTAAAGCCGATCCTAAATAAACATTGACTGACATACCATATAAGTGATATAATTATTTAAATACTCATACGAGAATTAATCTCATATAACCGAAGGGAAACACAAGGTCTGAAATGTCAAAGCCCCTAATATTCGTTGAAACCTACGGCTGTCAGCAAAACGAAGCCGACAGCGAAAAAATACTCGGCACCGCAATAAGCAAGGGCTATGAAAAAGCCGAGCGCAAGCAAGACGCCGATCTCATAATCATAAACACCTGCGCCATCCGCGAGCACGCCGAGCTCAGGGCGCTTTCCGGGGCCGGCCAGCTCAAGCACCTAAAGCAAGCGAAGCCCTCGCTGCTTATCGGGATGTGCGGCTGTATGGTACAGCAGGAGCACCGGATGGAGGATATAAAAAAGCGCTACCCATATGTAGATTTCGTTTTCGGCACAAACAAGCTCAGCTCTTTTGCCGACATTCTCGACGAGGTGAAGGCCAGCGAGAAACGCGGATTTTTTGTCGAAAGCTATCAAGAAAACCCGGGCGATATCTGCGAGGGAATGCCGGTTTGCCGTTCGAGCAGTTCAAAGGCATATGTCTCTGTAATGTACGGCTGCAACAATTTCTGCAGCTACTGCGTTGTTCCCTATGTCCGCGGGCGCGAAAGATCCCGAAAATGCGCCGATGTAATAAACGAAGTCAAGACATTGACAGAAAACGGATACCGTGAAATAACCCTGCTCGGACAGAATGTCAATTCCTACGGAAAAGATACCGGCGAGGGAGTCAATTTTTCGGAGCTTATACGCAGACTTTGCGCACTTGACGGTGATTTTGTCCTGAAATTTATGACAAGTCATCCAAAGGACGCCTCGCACGAGCTTATCGACGTGATTGCCGACAATCCGAAATGCGCGAAGCAGTTTCACCTTCCCCTGCAGTCGGGCAGCAACAGTATTCTCAAGGCTATGAACCGCAAATACACCCGTGAAAAGTACCTCGAAACGGTAGAGTATATGCGTTACCGCATACCCGACATCGTCCTGACAAGCGACATTATAGTGGGGTTCCCCGGCGAGACCGACCGGGACTTCGAAGACACGCTCGATATCATGCGCACAGTTGGCTTTGACAATGTTTACTCATTCATTTATTCGATGCGCCGGGGCACTCCTGCCGCGCAAATGACAAATCAGATAAGCGACGAAATAAAAAAAGAGCGCATGTCGCGGCTTCTCGAGCTTCAATGTGAAATATCAACACAAAAAAATCAGGCTCTTGTCGGCAAGGTGCTCAAGGGCGTCATCGAGGGTGAAAGCAAGTCAAATCCGAAAAAATGGTCGGCTCACAGCACCTCCGGCAAGCTGATTCACTTTGACCGTCCGGAGAATCCCGATGAATATCTGGGCAAATTTGCGGACATACGCATAACCGAGGCAAAAGCAATAATGCTATACGGAGAAATAGAAAAAATATATAACTGAAAGGTAATAAAAACAATGCAGGAAAGCAAAAACATTATGGAAATGGCAGTGCAGCTCGGAAAGGCTATAAGCGAGTGCGACATTATGAAAAGATTCAACGCCGCGCGCGAAGCATATCTCAGGGATGAAAAGCTCGGTGCCATTATCAAGGAATATTCCGTTCAAAAAATTGCCCTTGAAAACCAAA
This sequence comes from Bacillota bacterium, assembly GCA_029006345.1. Lineage (GTDB taxonomy): Bacteria > Bacillota > Clostridia > Oscillospirales > SIG627 > SUG1173. Next base: position 30,024 of record JAQXGK010000045.1, on the reverse strand, counting down.
TGAAAGAGGAAAATTCCGACAAGGAATTCACCGCGGTCATAAACAAGCGCATCGAGGAGCTTTACCAGGCCCTCGAGGAAAGCGAGACCATGAACGCATACGCCGAGGCCGAGCAGGACCTCAACGACTTTATGAACGAGGTCAACGCCGCCATCAGCTCTCAGCTTGCACCCGAGACAGAAGAGGGCGGATGCTCTCACGAGGACTGCGCCCATTGCAGCGGCTGCGGACATCAGCACTGATTTGACTTAATTAACCGAAAGGCGAGGAGCACACAATGACCCCGATGATGCTTCAATATCTGGAAATAAAGGATAAATACAAGGATTATCTGCTGTTCTACCGTATCGGCGATTTTTACGAAATGTTCTTTGACGACGCCAAAATAGCGTCCAAGGAGCTTGATCTCGTCCTGACGGGGCGCGACTGCGGAGAGTCCGAGCGCGCTCCCATGTGCGGAGTCCCCTTTCACTCCTGCGACCCGTATATCGGAAAGTTGGTCGGCCGCGGATACAAAATAGCTATCTGCGAGCAGCTGGAGGATCCGGCAACCGCCGAAGGACTCGTCAAACGTGACGTCATCCGCGTTATTACCCCCGGAACGGTGGTTGACAACGGGCTTCTGAATGAAAGCGTCAACAATTACCTCTGCACCATGTTTGTAGAGCGCGACAGCATCTCCCTCGCCTTCTGCGATATTTCGGGAACCGCAATATCCACGACGCTGGTCAGTCCGGCGGACAGTACTGCGCTCTTTCAGGAGGCTATCAACGAAATAGTACTCTTTAATCCCAGCGAGCTTATAACAAACACAGACTCGGCAGGCATGGGAAGCATTTATGAATACCTTCGCAATCACACCGGCTGCGTAATAGACGCCTCGCGCGAGGATTTGTTCGCAGACAAAATGCTCGACCTGATTTTTGAGCAATTCGGAAAAAACGCGGCAGATTTCGGCATCGAGCAAAAGGGCGGCGAAGCGAGATGTACCGCCGCCATGCTCTATTATCTAAAGGAAACCCAAAAGACGACGCTCAGCGGAATTTGCGCAATTACGCCCTACCGAGACGATAATTTCCTGCAAATAGACGCTTCCTCGCGCCGCAATCTCGAGCTGTGCGAAACGCTGAGACAAAAGGAAAAGCGCGGGTCTCTGCTCTGGGTTCTCGACAAGACCTGTTCGGCGCTCGGCGCAAGACTTTTGCGCCGTTTCATAGAGCAGCCCCTGACCAACTGCCGGGCAATAATGCGCCGTCAAAGTGCGGTCAGCGAATTTGCGGAAAAGCTGATGCTGCGCGACGAGCTGCGCGAAACGCTCTGCGAGGTCACGGACATCGAGCGTCTGACCTCAAAGCTTCTGTACGGAAACCCGAGCGCACGCGACTTGGTTTCTATAGCAAATACGTTCAAAATTCTGCCCAATCTTAAAAACGTGCTCTCCTCCTGCAGCGGAGAGGAGCTTGAAGAGATGGCGGAAAAATTCGAAAACCGTCTGTACAATCCGCTGTACTCGCTCGGCAAGTACATAGAACGCGCTATAAACGACGACCCACCCTTCTCTCTCAGGGAAGGCAATCTGATAAAGTCCGGCTTTTCGGATGAGATAGACCAGCTCAGGCAGCTTGTCAACGAAAGCCGCGACTATCTCGCGCAGATAGAAAACCGAGAGAAGGAACTCACCGGTATCAAGGGATTGAAAATCGGCTACAACAAGGTGTTCGGCTACTATCTTGAGGTCACCAATTCATATAAACCGCTGGTGCCTGACAGATACATCCGCAAACAGACGCTGACCGGATGCGAGCGCTATATCACCCAAGAGCTTAAAGACATGGAGGGCAGAATTCTCGGGGCAAAGGAAAAGTCCACCGCGCTTGAATATGAAGTATTCATGCAGGTGGTAGACAAGGTGCGCGACCACGCGCCGCTCATTTCGGAGCTTGCCGACATTATCGCCCGTCTTGACGTATATTCAGACCTCGCTTATGTAGCCGAGCAAAACGGATATTCCCGTCCCGAGGTCGACTATTCGGACAAGCTTATTTTGAAGGACAGCCGCCACCCGGTCGTCGAGCTTCTCTCCCGCGACAGCTTCTTTGTGCCCAACGACGCCGAGCTCGACTGCGAAAGTAACCGTATGGCAATAATCACCGGACCGAATATGGCGGGCAAATCGACCTATATGAGGCAGATAGCGCTTATTGTCGTAATGGCTCAAATCGGCTCATTTGTTCCCGCAAAATCCGCCAGAATAGGCATTGTAGATAAAATATTTACACGCGTCGGCGCCAGCGACGACCTTGCAAGCGGTCAGTCTACCTTTATGCTTGAAATGAGCGAGGTAGCGTACATACTCAAGAACGCCACACGCTCCAGCCTTATTATTTACGACGAAATAGGACGAGGCACCTCGACCTATGACGGTATGAGCATAGCACGGGCGGTAGTGGAATACACCGCTGGAAAGAAAATCGGTGCCAAGACGCTCTTCGCGACACATTATCACGAGTTAAGCGAGCTTGAAAATACTATCGAAGGCGTCAAGAATTATAATATTGCCGCGAAAAAACGGGATGACAGCATTACTTTCCTGAGAAAGATCGTGCCCGGCGCGGCAGACGACAGCTACGGCATTGAGGTTGCAAAGCTTGCGGGCGTACCGAACGAGGTAATAAAGACGGCCAAGAAAACGCTTGCCGAGCTGGAAAGCGGAAATATACATATTGAAAACAAAAATAGCATACAACCTAAGAATGAGATCACAGTATTTGACACCGCCGCAAACGAAATAACCGACGAGCTCAAATCGATTAATGTCAATACCCTCACCCCGATAGAGGCGCTGTCAAAGCTCTTTGAGCTTTCAAACAAGGCCAAACAGAACTAAAGCAAATGAAAGGAAGGCGGCAAAATGGCAGTAATCAATGTGCTTGACCGCGCGACAAGCAATTTAATAGCCGCCGGCGAAGTGGTCGAACGCCCCTGTTCGGTTATAAAAGAGCTGGTAGAAAACTCCATAGACGCCCATGCTGACGCCGTCACGATAGAAATCCGGGCCGGCGGCAGTGTCCTTATGCGCGTAACCGACAACGGCTGCGGTATGGAAAGAGACGATGTCGAGCTTTGCATCCGACGCCACGCGACAAGCAAGATAAAATCCCCCTCTGATCTTGACTCCATCGGCACGCTCGGTTTCCGCGGCGAAGCTCTCGCGGCAATATCCTCAGTCAGCCGCTTTACCGTATTGTCAAAGCGCGCGGAAAATACGCTCGGCACACAGTTGCTTTGCGAGGGTGACACAGTGCTGTCCGTTGAAGAGGCGGGCTGCCCCGACGGCACTACGGTAATAGTCCGCGATCTCTTCTTCAATCAGCCTGCACGGCGAAAATTCTTAAAGCGTGACAGGACCGAGGCGGCCGCCGTACTCAGGTATGTCGAACGGCTCGCGGTATCACACCCCGAAATCGCCTTCAAATTCATATCCGACGGCGAGACCAAGCTGACCACTGCCGGGAACGGCAAGCTGTTCGATGCGGTATATTCGGTTTTCGGCAAGGAATTTGCCTCGGACCTCACAAAAGTACAGTACACTGCAAACGGCATGACTGTCAGCGGTTTTGTGACACGGCCTGAATTTGCCCGCTCAAACCGCTCACTCCAGAGCTTTTTCATAAATAAGCGGTTTGTCAAGAGCAAAACCATGCTGTTTGCACTCGAGGACGCCTTCAAAAGCTATGTCAAAAGCGACAAATTTCCCGGCTGTGTTCTGTTTCTCGAATTAGCCGACAGCGATGTGGACGTAAATGTTCATCCTGCCAAAACCGAGGTCAGATTTACCGACGAGCATGCGGTATATAACGCCGTCTCAATCGCTGTGAGAAACGCACTTGAGGCGCTTAATAATCCGATAAGCGTAAACGCCGAGGCGCCTGAAAAGCTCCGAGAGAAGCTCGACTCGGCTTCTCACGCCGCTCAGCAATCGCTTCGTCAGACGCAGATACATTTTGAAGCCGCAACCCCCATAAGGCAGGAAAAGCCGCAGTCGCCGCTCAGCTTCAACCTGCCGGGAACAGGCGAAAACAGAGTAGCAAGCGGCGCCGCGCCGACTGCCGAACAGCAAAAGCTGTATGACATCCCCGTATATCAACCGCTCACCTCCGGGCTTTCCGTCAAAAGCACGGCGCAATCGGCATTTATGAAGCCTACCGTACCGGCAGAGGCTGACTTGCCGAAAAAAATGACGGTCACGGTGTCCGACGCTCAAAGCGACGCAGAAATAACAGCGCTCAATCCCGTTGCAGCGGACGGCGTAATACGCGGTATCCTCTTTGACGCATACATATGCTACGAAGCAAATGACACGGTTTACCTCATAGACAAGCACGCCGCCCACGAGCGTATATTGTATGAAAAACTGAAGAAAAATCAGCGCGTCAGAGATACTCAAATGCTGCTTGAGCCTGTGATAATCCCGCTCGACAGCACCGACTTTGACGCTATAGAAGCTAATATCGACGAGGTCAACCGCGCGGGCTTTATTCTCGAAAGCTTCGGAGCAAGCGAATTTGCACTTCGCGGAGTTCCGACAGCGCTTGCGGGATTAAATCAGGACGCTCTCGTGTCGATAATAGAAAAGACCGCCGCCGAGCTGAAAAACGGCGGCCGTGCCACAGCCGCAGACGACCTTATGGACAGAATGCTGTTCACCGCCGCCTGCAAAGCCGCAGTGAAAGCCGGCATACCGGACAACATGCACGACTACGAATGGATAGTCTCATCGCTCAAAACTATAGATAACATCATTGTCTGCCCCCACGGCAGACCGGTCATTGTTCAGCTTACCAAAAAGCAAATCGAAAAAATGTTTTTGCGAAGTTGACTCAATTTTGTTTACGAAAGGAATCAATCATGTCAAAATTAGTTTGGGAACCCGCGACTCTGCTCGCACCCGTCCCAGTAGTCCTTGTGGGCTGCGGCAATATGAAGCACACCAATCTAATCACCGTTGCCTGGACCGGAATAATCAATTCCAACCCCGCAATGACCTATATTTCCCTGCGCCGTGAGCGCTATTCTTATGATATCATAAAGGAAACCGGAGAATTTACGATAAATACCGTCACACGGGACCTTGTACGCAAGGCGGATTCGTGCGGCGTATATACTGGTGAAAAGGTAAATAAATTCAAGAGCTTCGGCCTGACTGCCGAAAAAGGTTCAAAGGTCGACGCACCTATAGTCAAGCAGTCCCCCCTCTCGCTTGAGTGCAAGGTGACAGAAATCAAGCCGCTGGGCACGCACGATATGTTCTTGGCAACAATAGAGGCAGTCGATGTGGACGAAGAACTTATCGACGAAACAGGCAAGCTTAATCTTAAAAAGGCAAAGCTTGTCGCGTACTCGCACGGCGACTACCTGGAGCTCGGACGAAAGGTTGGCAGCTTCGGATTCTCGGTAAGGAAGAAGCCTAAAAAGCATCAATAAAAGAATACTTTCAGAAACAAGGATTACAAAAGGATTACAAACATGTACAGAATCGGATTGGATGTCGGATCTACAACCCTAAAATGTATCGTACTCAACGATGCGAATGAAATAGTATATAAGAGCTATGAAAGACATCTGTCACTCATTTTTGAGAAGACAATAGAGCTTTTGCAGGAAATAAAAAACAAGCTCGGCGAGGACATAGTTTCCCTCAACATTTCAGGCTCTGCGGGAATGGGCATGGCAAACCATTGCAGCATTCCGTTCACTCAGGAGGTTTTTGCCACAAAAATCGCCGCGAACACCTACCTGCCGGGCACCGATGTAATTATCGAGCTCGGCGGCGAGGACGCCAAGATTTTATTCACCTCTAACTGCCCCGAGGTTCGAATGAACGGTGCCTGCGCCGGAGGCACCGGCGCCTTCATCGACCAGATGGCAACACTGCTCGATGTATCTGCAGACGGCATAAACGAGCTTGCAAAAAGCTATGAAAAGTTATATACCATAGCCTCGCGATGCGGAGTTTTCGCAAAAAGCGATATTCAGCCGCTCATAAATCAGGGCGCGCAAAAGAACGATATTGCGGCAAGCATACTGTATGCCGTAGTAAACCAAACTATAGCGGGTCTCGCTCAGGGCAGAAAGATAAAGGGAAATGTCGTTTATCTCGGCGGACCGCTCACATTTCTCTCGGAGCTGAGGCGCGCATTTGACAAGACTCTCGGCGTGACCGGCACGCTTCCGGAAAACTCGCTCTATTACGTTTCCCTCGGCGCCGCGCTCAGCTGCGACCGGACGCTGTCGATTGATGAAACTCTTGAAAAGCTTCGTGCTTCAAAGGCATCAGGCAACTACAGAAGCCTTGAGCCTCTTTTCAAAAACCAAGACGAATACCGCGAGTTTGTTGAGCGTCACAGCAGGAGCACCATAAAGCAAGCCGAAAAATCAAGCTATAAAAACGGCGCCTACATAGGAATAGATTCAGGCTCCACCACCATCAAGGCGGCCCTTATTAATACCGACGGCGAGCTGTTAAAAACAGTTTACTGTACCAACAAGGGAAATCCGATTCCGACTATTAAGCAGTTTATAGAGGAAGTGTACGCTGAATTCCCGGGAATAAAGATAATAAGCTCCGCAGTCACCGGCTACGGCGAGGATATCATCAAAAGCGCCTTTGATCTCGATTACGGCGTAGTTGAAACGATAGCCCATTTCACCGCCGCAAAGTTCTTTATGCCGAATGTCGACTTTATCATCGACATAGGCGGTCAGGATATCAAGTGCTTTAAGATAAAGGACGGAGTCATCGACAACATCTTTTTGAACGAAGCTTGTTCCTCCGGCTGCGGCTCGTTTTTGCAGACTTTCGCACAGGCCCTCGGCAGCTCTATAGAAGACTTTGCTAAAAAAGGCCTCGAAAGCAAGCACCCTGTCGATCTCGGCAGCCGATGCACGGTGTTCATGAACTCCTCTGTAAAGCAGGCGCAGAAGGACGGTGCGAAAATCGAGGATATTTCAGCCGGTCTTTCCATCAGCGTCGTCAAGAACGCTCTGTATAAGGTCATACGCGCCACCAGCCGTAAGGATCTCGGCGACCATATTGTCGTGCAGGGCGGCACCTTCTTAAACGACTCGGTACTGCGCGCATTTGAAAAGGAGCTTGAGCTCGAGGTTATCCGCCCGTCAATTTCCGGACTTATGGGCGCATACGGCGCCGCGCTGTATGCAAAGTCAATGGCTCCGGAAAACTCAGTAAGCCACATTCTCGACGGCGAGCGCATTAAAAACTTTACGCATACCGTCAAGACCGTCAACTGCGGCCTTTGTCAGAACAACTGCCGCCTTACCGTCAATACCTTTGACAGCGGCAGAAAATACATCGGCAACAATCGCTGCGAGCGTCCTATCACGAAAAAGTCAAACGATGATTCACTCAATCTGTTTGCTTACAAGCTGAAGCTGCTCAGCGAATATAAGCCGTGCGAAAACGCGCCCCGCGGAAAAATAGGTCTACCGATGGGTCTCAATATGTACGAGCTGCTGCCCTTCTGGCACACCTTCTTCACAAAGCTCGGGTTTGAAGTCATAACCAGCGGCTTATCCGACAGAGAGCTTTACCTGAACGGGCAGACCTCCATTCCCTCGGATACCGTTTGCTTCCCTGCCAAGCTGATTCACGGCCACATAGAAAGACTTGTATCCATGGGTCTGAAAACCATTTTTTATCCCTGCATGTCATACAATCTCGACGAAAAAATGGGGGATAATCACTACAACTGCCCTGTCGTTGCATACTATCCCGAGGTCATCGGGGCAAATATGTCGTCGGTCAAGGATATCACCTATATAAACGAATATGTAGGCATTCACCGCCGCAAGGATTTTCCGAAGAAGATACATTCAATAATGGAAAAATATTTCGGACAGTTTTCGGGCAAGGAGATCGCTCAGGCGGTTGATGCGGCCTACCTCGAGTACAACCACTATATGCTCAGAATAAAGGATAAAGGCGAGGAAATCGTTAAAACCGCGCGTGAGAACGGCATGAATATCATCGTGCTGTGCGGAAGGCCGTACCACCTCGACCCCGAAATCAACCACGGTATCGACCGCCTTATTATCTCCTGCGGCGCGGCGCTCATTACCGAAGATTCTCTCCGCGGCGATATCGAGCATTTCCCTGTTCACGTGCTCAATCAGTGGACCTACCACTCCCGTCTGTACGCCGCCGCAAAGTATGTTTCGGACAAGCCGGATATGAACATCATTCAGCTTGTTTCGTTCGGCTGCGGCGTAGACGCCATCACCACCGATGAAATGCGCGATATCCTCGAAAAGGCCGGCAAAATATATACGCAAATCAAAATCGATGAAATTACAAACCTCGGCGCCGTTAAAATCAGAATCAGAAGCTTGTTCGCGGCGCTTGAACAGGAAAAGAAAAATGCGAAAGGAGGTCGCTCATAATGGCAAAGCTCGAATACGACAAGAACGGGCGGCTTCTCTATACAAAGGAGATGAACAAGGAGTACACCATCCTTTGTCCCAATATGGCGCCCATTCACTTTTCCCTGCTTTCTCAGGTAATGCGCTTCTCGGGCTACAACGTTGTCTGTCTGAACAACGAAGGCCCCGAGGTAATACAGACAGGACTTAAATACGTCCACAATGATACCTGCTACCCCGCCCTGCTTGTCATAGGTCAGATGATTTCCGCTCTCGAAAGCGGCAAATACGACCTTCACAGGACAGCGCTCTTAATTACGCAGACCGGCGGCGGCTGCCGCGCTTCAAACTATATCCATCTTCTCCGTAAAGCGCTTATAAAAGCAGGTCTTGAATATGTTCCGGTCATTTCGCTCAATCTCTCCGGACTTGAGAGAAATCCCGGCTTTACTATCACTCTCCCCCTTATACGCGCGTTTGTAGCGGGTCTTGTATACGGCGATACCATAATGCTCGCCGCAAATCAATGCCGTCCCTACGAAGTAAACAAAGGCGAGACCGACGCTCTGATAAATCACTGGGTCACTGTGCTTTCAAAAATGCTTCACGCCGGACACGGCTACAGCGGCAAAAAAATGGAAGAACTGCTCTTTGAAATATGCACAAGCTTTGCCAAAATCAAACAAGACGGCAAAAAGCGCATTAAAGTCGGCGTTGTCGGTGAGATATATGTAAAATACGCCTCGCTGGGCAACAACGGACTCGAAAAATTTCTGGCTAGTCAGGACTGCGAAGTAATGGTGCCTCCCATAATGTCGTTTGCGCTCTTTAAGGTTGACAACCGCCTCGAGGACATCAAGCTTTACGGCGGCAGCAGCGTGAAAAAGAAGGTTGTTACGGTGCTTCTCAACTATCTTACAAAGATGGAAACACGCATGAACGATGCTCTGAGAAAAGCCGGTTTCAAGCCGCTTGCAAGCTACTCTGAAACCAAAAAGCTGGTAAACGGCGTTATCGGTTACGGCAGCAAAATGGGTGAGGGCTGGCTGCTTACCGCAGAAATGATCGAGCTGTATGAAAAGGGCTATCCGAATATTGTTTGCGCTCAGCCGTTTGGCTGTCTCCCAAACCATATTGTCGGCAAGGGCATGATAAGAAGAATAACGGAGATATGCCCCAACGCAAATATCGTCCCGATAGACTACGATGCAAGTGCAACAAGAGTAAATCAGGAAAACCGGATAAAGCTCATGCTGTCAAACGCACACATTAATGAAAATGAATAGTGCACGCGGGACAAACATAAAAAAAGCCGTCGTCTCCGTCGCGGCGATTATAGCAGTTGTTTTCTTTGCGCTCAATAGAATCGGAATCATCGATCTGACCGGCTCACGCGAAACCGATGTCATAAACGACGCTGTTGCGGTCGTTAACTTTATCGATGTCGGACAGGGTGACTGCGAACTCATTTCACTCGCGGACGGCACAGACATTCTGATCGACGCCGGCAACTATTCAAACCGCTCGGAGATATGCTCCTTCCTTAAAACCAACAATGTGGATGCCATCGACCTGCTGGTGCTGACGCATCCCCATACCGACCACATCGGATCGGCAAGCGAGATAATCAAAAACTTCAGCGTTGAAAGAATCGTAATGACTGATGAGGAAAGCAACAGCGCATCATACGAATATCTGCTTGACTCAATCATCAGTTACGATATCCCCGTCGATAAAGCACGGCCGAATGCGGAATACAGCTTCGGAGACTGCAAGCTCACCATACTTGCACCGTTGGCGGAAAACAATGATTTGAACGAGTGCAGTATAGTCTGCCGTCTTGAATGCGGCGAGGTATCCTTCCTGTTTACGGGCGACGCCGGAAACGACAGCGAGCAGGAAATGCTTCAAAGCGGCAGAATTCTCACAAGCACGGTTTTGAAGGTCGGTCATCACGGCTCCTCTACATCGTCCACTAAAGACTTTATCGCGGCAGTACAGCCTGAATTTGCCGTAATATCGTGCGGCAGCAACAATTCATACGGACATCCTCACGACAACACGCTCAAAAGACTGGACGATGTCGGTGCAAAGGTTTACAGAACAGATATAAACGGTACTGTCACAGTTTCTACCGACGGAAAGAATATACATGTCTCCACGGAAAAGAAATAATCTCCCTGCCGTGCGAGCAAAGAACTAATAATCAGCAAAAAACGCAAGCCTGTTTCGGCTTGCGTTTTTTTCAGAAATTGCCCTCAAGCGAAAGGAAAAGAGAGCCTGACAAATAGACGCCGTCATCGGCGTCCCGGCACCAGATTGTGCCGCCCCGCTCGGACATTTGCTTGGCTATCAGCTTTTTCTTTTGCAGTCTGTGCGACCAAAACGGTGCGAGATAGCAGTGGGATGAGCCGGTAACAGGATCCTCTCGGCGCAGTCCCGTGCAAAAATAACGCGACACAAAATCCACGCGCTTTCCCGGTGCGGTAATAACCACACCGATAAAATCGTCTATCCCGGCAAGCCTGTCATAATCCGGCTGATACCGTGCGACCTGCTCCTCGTCCTCCAAAACAACGACTATCTCCCGCGAAGCGTAGTATTCGCCGCGCAGACCTATCGCTTCATATAATTTACTGCTCGGCGCAAACGGTATCATGCTCCGTTTCGGAAACAGCATTTCATAAAACGAGTCACTTATACGGTCGACGTGAAGAACACCGCTTTTTGTGTAAAAATCAACCTCGTCATATTCCTCATGTTCAAGGTCAAGTATTACATATGCACTTGCCAAAGTTGCATGGCCGCACAAATCTATTTCAAACGACGGAGTAAACCAGCGAAGTGAATATCCGTTTTCAAGCTTTTTGACAAAAGCGGTCTCGGAAAGATTCATCATCGCCGCAAACTGCTGCATTTCCTCGTCCTCAAGATACTCATCGGTATATACGACGCAGGCCGGATTCCCATTGCCTACGCCGCTTGAAAAAGCGTTTACTATGTAATACTTCATGCTTATTAAGCCTCCTCCCGCGAAAAATACAAAGACGCCGCAGAGACTGCTGCGGCGTCAAATTCATTGTCCGTTATAAATCTGTGCAATCACATCAGCGCACGCTTCGACTCCGAGCCGTCCGCTGTCAAGGCAGATATGATACCCCGACATTTCCTCCCACTTTATATCGGAATTTGCATTATAGAAGCTTGAACGGCGCTTATCGAACTTGCGCAGCACAGATTCCGCCTCGTCTTTGGAAATATTATAATCTTCAACCGCACGCTTTACGCGTGATTCATTATCGGCATATATAAATACACTCAGGCAGTCGTCGCGCTCGCTCAGCACCCTTCCGGCGCATCTGCCTATGATAATGCATCGCTCCTTCTCGGCGAGCTCGGTAATAACCTCGCTCTCGGCGCAAAACAGCCTGTCATTGGGAGACATGGCGTCCGTAACGCCGGAAACAATTTTCGAAGCCATTGCAAGGCTGTAAAGCAAGCTGTTTGTTGTTGTCTCCTCGATATGCTCTATGCTTTCGGGAGAAATATTGTATCTCTTGGCGGTGATTTCCAGAATCTCCCTGCCGTAGCACGGGATTCCCAGCTTCTCGGCAACAAGGTTTCCGATAATTCTGCCGCCGCTCGCATACTGGCGCTCAATGGTAATTACCTTAAACTTATTCATATGATACTCTCCCTCTCCTTTATAGCATTATTATACCGCATTTTTTAGTTTAATGCAAGCGATACTTTATATGTTTTTCACAATTACCAAATAATGTAACATTCTTTTTTATGATATTTTCATCGGAGTAAAAACAAGGTAATCTGCCGCCGTAAGATAAAGCGATATTCCGTCGCATTCTTCAATCAGCTTTTTCCTGTCAACATCGTGCAAATGACCGTAATACACGCGCTTTATTCCCTCTCTGCGCAAAACGTCCATAATGGGATTCTTCATGTAGCCGCTGCCGGCAACGGGGTAATGAGAAAATACGACAATCTCCTTTTGCCTGTCAGGATCCTTTTTTCTCGCGTCAGCAATAGACATTTCAAACCGCATGGCCTCGCGGTCTAGAACCTTGCGGTCGGCGGCGGTCATTTTGTCATCGCACATCCACCCGCGCGAGCCGCAAATAAGCTTATCCTCGGCCTCTATGGCGTTATTATGCAAAAAATCAATACTGTCAAAGCCGTTTTCGTCGAGAAACGCCTTCAGCTTTGTCGGTCCGCTCCACCAATAATCGTGATTGCCCTTCATGATAATCTTATGGCCCGGCAATGAATTCAAGAACCGAAAATCCTCTACGGCTTCCTTGAAATCCATAGCCCACGATATATCGCCGGGAATTACTACGGTGTCACCGTCCGAAACCATATATTTCCAGTATTCGTCAAGCTTGTCTATATAGTTTGTCCATCTTCCGCCGAAAACATCCATCGGCTTATCCACTCCGAAGGAAAGATGAAGATCGGCAATTACAAAAAGTGACATATATTATCCTTTCGGGAATTATTTTTGAGTATCAAGACTGACACACGGGGCATAATACTAAAGGCTAAACGCCAAAATCATATATGAAAGGTATTCATCAAGATGAAAGATAAATCTGAAAACTCTTGCTTAAGCCAGAAAACAAATCAGGGAATCAGCTGTTCTGTCAAGGACTGCGCTTACCACGACGGAATCAACTGCTGCACCGCCAAGGTGATAAACGTAGGACCTCAGAACGCAACCTCGAGCGTTGACACTTCATGTGTCACCTTCCGCCTGAAATCTCAGAGCTAACCGAAATACGGGCTGTCGTTATCAGCGACAGCCCGTTTATTATTTACCGATAAACTCCTTGACCGCTCTTTCCATATCGTCGCGTTCGAGCACGGTAGTGAAACGAACCGTCTTGTCGCGAAGTCCCGCAAGACCTGCCGGGACCTCTGTGCCGGAATAGTCGGAGAGCAGATCGATCGCCTCGAATTCATCCTCAGGGTGAACTCCGGTAAGCGCCGCATAAACATTGCCGGCGAACTTATACGGGCTTGCGGTAGAAGCTATGAGCATCTGCAAACCGTCCGCCGTCTTTGACATATAATCTTTCGCCGTCTTAACTGCGACGGCAGTGTGTGTGTCGCAAAGATAGTGATATTCTTCAAATATATCCTTAATAGTTGCTCCGGTCTCGTCCTCGGAGCACCAGCCGCCCGCAAACGCTCTGTCAATCTCAGCCTTCGCTTTTGCCGAAATACTGTACTTGCCGTCTTGTTTAAGCGCCTGCATATATCCACGAGTCTCTTCGGGACCGCAAAGCACAAACAAGAGTCTCTCGAGATTTGACGAAATGAGAATGTCCATGGACGGGCTCATTGTCGTATAAAACCTTCTGTTGCGGTCGTACACGCCGTCGGCAAGGAAATCGGTCAGGATATTATTTGTATTCGACGCGCAAATCAGCTTGTTTATCGGCAAGCCCATGGCGCGAGCAATATAAGCCGCAAAAATGTTGCCGAAGTTTCCGGTCGGCACGCATACGTTAATCTTGTCGCCGAGTTCTATCCTGCCGCTCACGGCCATATCGCAGTAAGCACTGACATAATATGCTATCTGCGGCGCGAGACGGCCCCAGTTTATCGAATTTGCACTTGAAAGGAAGGTAGAAGCCTTGATTTCATCCGCAAGCTCTCTGTTTGCAAAAATGCTCTTGACCGCGCTTTGAGCGTCGTCGAAGTTACCCTTTATCGACGCTACATTAACATTTCCGCCCTCCTGAGTCGCCATCTGGCGTTTCTGCATTATCGACACGCCGTTTTCGGGATAGAACACCATTATCTTGGTCTTATCGACGTCCTTATAGCCTTCAAGCGCCGCCTTTCCCGTATCTCCGGAGGTTGCAACGAGAATGCAGGCTGTGCGCTTTTCACCGGTCATTTCAAGAGCCTTTGAAAGCAAGAGCGGCATTATCTGAAGCGCCATGTCCTTAAAAGCGCAGGTAGGTCCGTGCCACAGCTCAAGTATGTTCATGCTGTCGCCGAGAGACACGCAGGGCGCGGCGTTTTTCCCGAATTTGCTCTCGGAATAAGCCTTGGCGCATATTTCATCTATCGCGCCTCTGTCGTAATCCGTCAGGAATTTCGAAAGTATTTCCGCCGCTCTTTCGGCATAGCTGAGCGAGCAAAGCGACTTTAATTCGTCAAGCGTCAGATTAGGTATGCTCTCCGGCATATAAAGGCCGCCGTCTGCCGCCATACCCTTCTTTATAGCCTCGGCGGAAGAAATGCCCGCCTTCTCACCTCTTGTGCTGTTATACTTCATTTTGTAACCCGTCCTAACCGATGCGAAACGCATCCTTTATATGATTAATATATGTTTTTTTGCCATCACGGTTGATCTCAATGACATCAAAGCGAAAATCCGAATTTTCGCAGATTGCCGGATATTGGTTTATGTACCGCTTTGCGGTAAAAATAATTCGTTCTCTCTTCTGCTTTCCGACCGCACTCGCTCCCGAGCCGAACGCATCGGCGTGCTCGGTCTTGCGCGATTTGACCTCGACAAAAACGATTTGACTGCCTCTGCGGCAGATAATATCTATCTCGCCGTGAGACGAGCGATAACCGCGCTTGAGTATTCTGTATCCGCGCAGGCGCAAATAATTGCGCGCCCTTCTCTCGCCGTCGTCGCCTATTTTCTTAGTATTCATCGTCTTTACCGAGTATTTTACCAATAAAGGTCTTCCTGTGGTACGGGCACGGCCCGTACTCCCGCAGTGCCTTGGCATGAGCCGCAGTGCCGTAGCCCTTATGCTTTGCAAAGCCGTACTCCGGATATTTCTCGTCCATTTCAAGGCAATACCTGTCACGCGAAACCTTTGCCAGAATCGAAGCGGCGGCAATCGACGGCACAAGGGAGTCGCCCTTAATCACCGCGCGGGCCGGCAGTGTAAAGCCGCGCGTCTGATTTCCGTCCACAAGCAGAAGCTCCGGTGCGCACCTGAGCCCGTCTACTGCCTTTCTCATAGCCAGCAGGCTGGCATTCAGGATATTTATCTCATCTATAGTACTGCTGTCAACTGAGGCTATCGCGTAATCCTGAGCCTGTGAGCATATAACGTCAAAAAGCTTTTCGCGCTTTTTTTCACTGATTTTCTTTGAGTCATTCAAACCGTCGATAACGGTTCCGTACGGCAGAACAACGGCGGCGGCATACACCGGACCTGCAAGCGGTCCCCTGCCCGCCTCGTCAAGGCCGCAAACCAACATACTTTTGTCTGCCAAGCTGTCAAATACTGTCCAGTCCATTGTTCAATCTCCCGGTACAATGCGGTCGAGAGTAATGCGTCCTATCTTTCCGGAGCGGAATTCATCCACCAGCATCCGTCCGCAGCGCTCGTAATCAATCTCGTTTCCCGACATTATCATTCCGCGTTTTCGCGCAATCATTTCATACAATTCGAGCGGCTCGCAGTCGGCGAGAGCGTCACAGTCCAACTTGAAGCGTTCTGCGGTTTCCTTTTTATATCCGTCCAGAAGACGGGCGCATAGGCAGAAGGCAATATCCTGCAGCTGCAGTACGGTATCCTTGATAGCGCCGGTTATTGCCAGGTTTTCGCCGATTCGCCGCGAATCAAATTTCGGCCAAAGCACACCCGGCATATCGAGAAGCTCAAGCCCTATATCTGTCTTTATCCACTGCTTTCTCAGCGTCACTCCGGGGCGGTTTTCGACATCGGCCTTCCGTGCTCTGCAAAGCCTGTTGATAAGCGAGCTCTTTCCCACATTAGGTATGCCTACCACCATAGCTCTGAGCGGTTTATTCATTCCCTTTTGCCGATAACGCTCAAGCTTGTCGGCAAGAATAGATTCGACGGTCGGCAAAATCTCCTTTATTCCGTACCCGGTAATGCAGTCGATCTGCAATACGGCACGGCAGCTTTTACCGTAATACTCCGCCCATTTTTTTGAAAGCGCGGCGTCGGCAAGTCCCGCTTTATTCATCATAAGAACAACGGGCTTGTCCTTTACAAGGCGGGAGAGCTCATTATTCTTACTGCTGAACGGAATCCGGCTGTCCACCAGCTCAAATATAATGTCCACCGACGACAGATTTTCCGATATCAGCCGCCGGGTCTTTGCCATATGCCCGGGAAACCACTGAATAATATCCGTCGGCATCAGATCAGCCCTATCGAGTCAAACGGAAACAATCTGACAAACGCCTTTCCCAAAATATACTTTTCATTTATGGCGCCGCAATACCGGCTGTCGCGCGAATTATTGCGGTTATCTCCCATCACGAAAACCTCGTCCTCGCCGACGACATACGGATATGTGCAACCGCCCTGATTAAGCATGGCGGCGCCGCTGATAACATCAATATACTGACTTTCATCGAGCGCCTTGCCGTCGACATACACTATCCAGTTCTCAAAGTCGATATCGACCGTCTGACCGGCAGTTGCAATTATTCTCTTGATGATCGGCTTGTCTTCTCTGATGGCGTCTGCCTGCACCACCACAATATCACCGACAGTCGGGGTATACCCAATATTGTTTATCAAAAGGCGGTCTCCGTTTTGGAGGGTGTCGTACATAGAATCCCCTTCCACCTGAACCTGACGGAAAACAAAAGTAAATATGAGCGTAACGACAACGAGAGCAAACAAAAACGTATCGAGCCAATCGTACACGGTTTCGATAAACGGCGTTTTACCTGTGCGCTCGGCTTGCTTTTCCGGCACATTCTGCACGGGATTTTTTTCATCCATATTTATATACCGTACCTTTCGGGCTAATAGTAATAAAACAAAAAAGGGACTTAATAAAAGTCCCTTTCAGTTTTGAAATCATCAAACGACCTTTCGGTCCGTAAAGACGAAAGGGCTTATATGCGTTCCTTGGTCTTGGCAGCCTTGCCTACGCGGCCGCGCAGATAGTAAAGCTTAGCTCTGCGAACCTTACCGTGTCTGATAATATCAACCTTAACAACATTCGGAGAATGAAGCGGGACAGTCTTTTCGACGCCTACGCCGTAGGAAATTCTTCTTACGGTAAATGTCTCGGAGATGCCGCCGTTTTTCTTGGCGATAACAGTGCCCTCGAACATCTGAATACGTTCCTTGGCACCCTCCTTGATTTTGTTGTGAACTCTTACAGTGTCTCCGATATCAAACACGGGAGGCTCTGCTTTGAGCTGCTCATTTGTGAAAGCTTTTATCATATCCATTGATAAGCTCCTCCTTTTCCATATTTTTGGGAAAGAAACGAAATGTTCATACTGAAGCCGGCAGAGGACCATTTCTTTTTCGGTCATCCGGGAAGCATTCCCGCAGAAAACCAAAATATATCTATACCGTAACAGGGAGATTTTAGCACAAGATAACAAAAAAAGCAAGCCTTTTTTTGATATTAACAAGCCTTTTTCTCCTTACTCGGTTATTATACATCGTTTGCCCGGGCAAATCAAGCGATATTCATAAATTTGATTTTGCCGGAATAATCTATGAATGCAGCAAAAATGTTAAAAATTATCGGGGTGACGGTATGTTATTCGGAATGGTCGGCATTTCGCTTTGCAGCTTTCTTTTTCTTTATCTGAAGGTCATGGGGACGGGCGCCTTTCCGGAACCGCTCGACCGCGACCGAGAGACTGAGCTTTTCGCACGCTGCAGACAGGGGGACAGCGAGGCGAGAAGAGAGCTGATTGAGCATAATCTTCGGCTTGTGGCGCACATAATCAAGAAAAACTACACCTCCTGCAAGGATCAGGAGGATTTGCTGTCTGTCGGGACTATCGGGCTTATAAAAGCTATCGACACATTCAATCCCGACAACGGCACGCGATTTGCAACATATGCGGGGAAATGCATGCAAAACGAAATACTCATGTATTTCCGTTCGCGCAAGCGCGTTTCCTGCGAAGCCTCAATTAACGATGCAATCGAGTTCGATAAGGACGGCAATCCCATGACCTATCTGGACATTCTTTGCGTCGACGACGATATAATCGACAAAATCGACATAAAATGCAAGGGCGAGCTTGCAATGAAGGGTATAAGAGTCTGCCTGACGGCGAGAGAGAGGGACATTATAATCGCACGCTACGGGCTGTCCGGCGAAAAACCGATCACACAGCGCGAGGTTGCAAAAAATCTCGGCATTTCCCGCTCGTATGTATCGCGGCTGGAGAAATCGGCTATAGAAAAACTGCGCGAATTCATGGAGCGGCCCGGCAACTTTCTTTGATGTAATAAAAGTCGCGGCAAATGCATATATTCAAATGTACCAATACAATAATCGACGGCCGATGTTTGACCGTCGGGAACGGAGCAATCACAATGGCAAACGAAATTGTTTTTGAAAAAAGCAGCGCTAAAATGCTTTCGACGCTCTACGATGGTGAGGCAAAGTGCCGCATTGAATGTGAGGAAATACTTCCTGATTATAAGGAGGACGTCAACAGACTGATTTCAGTCAGCGTCAAGCCTAAAATCATTATGAAAAAGCAGTATTTACAGGGCAGCTACTTTATGATAGAGCTTGACGGAACGGCGGCCTTTAACGTCGTTTACAAAAGCTCTGAAAAATCGGCTCTCACCTCCCACACCTTTTACGAGGACTTCTCTCACACCTTCAAGCTGCCGCTTGACGAGCCCGGCGAATATGACGCCGAGGGTGCGGCGGTATTTCTGACGCTGGGTACAGAGGCGACATCGTATCGCGCCGTCAGCGGCAGAAAGCTCAGTCTGAAATCCACGGTAAATATAGGCGCATGCGTCAAATGCAACCGCAATATTCTCTACTTCGGAGACGGATGCGGCGAGATAGAAAAGAAAATGCAGACTGTCACCGCAACCGTTATCAAGGCTGTTGCCGACCGCGAATTCATCTTTGAGGAAAGCATCACCCTGCCACGCGAATACCTGCCGTGTTCCGAGATAATCGACTGCGACGCCGACCTAGCCTGCCGAAATGTAAAGGTTTCCGACGGCAAAGTGATATTCAATGCCGACGCAAACATCTGCTGCGGTTATCAATCCGCGGCAGAGGAAAACAACAGCCGCCTGATTAGCTTTTCTCAGCCCATTGAGATTTCCGAGGCCATAGAAATCGATTCCCTTTCGGATGGCGCTCTCTGCGAGGTGCTTTTGACTCCGTCGTCTCTAAAAGCCGAATGTGACATCGACAGCTACGGCGAAAGCAGAGTTATCAAACTGGAAATCGGATATATTGCAACCGCGGTAGCTTATGAAACGACCGAGATTTCGGTTCTGTCGGATTGCTATTCCACGTCATCGGTTATTTCTGTAGTGTCTAAAGAGCTGAAAGCCGAGCAACTGACCGGAATATTCTCCGCAACCTGCGATTTGCGCAATGCAATTTCAAGCGATTTGCCTGCAAATTCGAGCTGCGAATGCATACGCGCAAGCCTTGAATTCAAGAAGGCAGAAATAATTGAAAAGAGTATTTCGCTCGAGGGAACGCTCTCTGCCCACTATATTGTTGTTGACAGCGAAGGCGGTGCCTCGGAAAAAAATGACAGCGTTGCGATAACGGCCCTCGTCAGGCCGGATGTGTCGCTCGAGCTCAGCGATGATTCCTCTATACGAATGGAGGCTTACGGAGACGTCTGCGGCTGCGACATCGAGCCCTCTGCCAACGGCGCTGATATGCGCTGTGACGCACTCATACATGTCCGCATTTACAGAAAAGCGGCAGTCAGCTCTATCGACAGTATATCGGCAGAAGGAGCAAAACCCGCTTCGGCGGCAAAATCGCTTATCTTCTGCTATCCGTCAGGCAAAGAATCGCTGTGGGATATCGCAAAGCACTATTCCGTACCGGTCGAAAAGCTCGCGCTTGATAACGGCATCGACAACGACAAACCGGGAAACGTAATTAAAGTTTTCCCGAACGGCCGAACGGCTGATAAGTAAGCTAAAGATAAAGCCATCACTTCTGTTTTGAAGTGATGGCTTTAATCATTCTGTTCTGGTTACGCCGAGTTCCTTAAAACCGGTTATTCCCGTCCTTGAACTCAGCATTTCGTCCGGGACAGGCTTGTTCTCAAGCCAGTTGACAATAGCCTGAGGCAAATCGCACCCGCCCATATGCGAGAACGGATATCCTCCGCCGAAACGCGCGTTCATTTCGAGTATGTACGGCACATCGTCAACCAGGAAGACGTCGCAGTCCATATTGGCAATATGTCCCGTCATGCGTCCCAGCCGTTCAAGCTCGGCTCTTATTGCCGGATTATCCACAAGCTGAGCTATATCGGTTTCACCGGCGCGCATGGCAATCTTTTTTCGTATGATAACATTTTTGAAATTACCGTCAAGGTCGTTTATTATATCGGCGCCGTACTCCTGTCCCTTTAGGCACTCCTGATATATTATCTTTTCATCGGAAACGGCCGACTCATACTTCAGATAAGTATTGTTGACCACTCGCATATTCTTGGAATAATAGTACAACAAATCCTCGTGGTCTTCCGCAACCGACAGCGCAATCGAACCGCAGCCGAAACGAGGTTTGACAATTATGGGATAGCTGACCTCTCCGCTTTCGATTGCTTGCAGCACTTGCTCAAGGGAGAGAAAGCTTCGGGGCGTACTAAAGCCGTTGTCTTTCAGATAGTTATATGTCTTCCACTTATCGTTGCAAATATCGATTATACCGGAATCAGATACAATAAGCCTTGTTCCGATGCTCTCGAATTTTTGCCTGTTTGCGGCAAGAACCGGAAGGTCTATGTCAAACAGTGATACTATGAAATCTATCTTATTATCCTTGCAGTAGGAAAGTAAAAACGGTATGTATTCATCGCTGTATATAATGGGAGATACAGCGCTCTTATCTGCGTAATGAAACGCAATCGTTCGGGGATCCGAGTTTACGGCATGTACCTCTCCGTCCGGACGGAGCGCATGCTTGAAAAACTTGACCATATATGCCCGCCGACCCACAGATGTCAGCAATACATTCATTTTCCATTCTCCTTAATTCTGAATATCAGGTGCAAATCGTCAGGCCGCGGCTCTTCAGGTATGCGCCATTCTTCAAAGCCTATATTCCTGTACATATTAACTGCGGCTATATTTTCGGGCACCGCATAGAGATGCACCGCGTCAAGCCCCTTTTGCCTTGCAATGCCGATAAACTCTTCAACCGTCTTTTTAGCATAACCGTTTCCCCGGGCCTTGGGAAGCGACGCCACCACCGAAATGTATCCGATGTTGTCTGTTACATTGTCCGTATATCCCGCAGTCAGAGACAATATTTCGCCGCCGCTTGAAATATGACAAACAGTCGCCTTTTCGTAAAGCTTTTTTGCAAAGCATTCAAGATCATGCTTGTGCGACAGCGGCACCGGGAAAAGGCAGTCGACTGCCTTCAAAAATACTTCCAGAGCTTTTTGGTCAGGCTTTATATTCGGCACAAGACTCAATCCTCCGCCTTAGCTTTCTTTCTTCTTGACATAATTCCGGAAAGCACCTGCTTGAACCGCGTTAAGGCCTCCTTAAAGGCTCTTATGCCGAGCAGCTTTGACGCGAGGATATACACAGCCGCGCCGACTGCTATCTGAACCGCAAGAAGCAATTTTTTGTTTGCAATAAAATTCGGAATAAATATAATCGAAACCGCCATTATCAGCCCGACGAGAATATTGGGAGCGATATCTGATATTTGCTGGCGGTATGAATATCCGAGCAGCTTTGTGTTAGGATATGCGTTAATAAACGACGATAGGACAGAGGTAAAAATCGTTCCTGCGGCAATAGCGAGAACGCTGTCAAAGCAAAAAACAGTCACGCAGATAGTTGCCACGCCGATAATCTTTTTGATGACCTCAAGCTTCAGATATATGTCGCTTCGGCCGGTAGCGCTGATTGCCTTTAGGTTGACGGTATGTATGGGCATAAACCAATAGAATATACAGAATATCCTCAAAAAGGGCACCGCCGGCAGCCATTTGTCGGTGAGGAGAACGGAAATAAGCGGTTCGGCCACACAGGCCATCCCGAACAAAATCGGTGTCATGAGAAAAGAGCTCAGCCGTATCGACTGGCGCATCATGCTTACAAGACGCTGTTTATCGTTCTGAACCTTTGAAAAGGCGGGAAACAGCACTGTGCCGATGGAGGTATTGATATTCACGACAATAAACTGCGGATACTTGTCACCCTGATTATAGTAAGCCAGGCTGTCGGCATTATACATTTTACCGATTATCAGCTGGCGTATTTTTGTATACAGCGTATCGAGCAGACTGGCAGCAAGCAATTTCCAGCCGAAGCTGAACAAGGTTTTCATTCGTTTCAAAGAAAACTCGAATTTGGGCTTCCAACCGCAGGTAAACGCAAGAACTATGGTATCTATGGTAGTATTCGTGAGATACTGAGCGACCAGCGCCCAAACGCCGGCGCCGCAGTATGCAAGCGTTATTCCGACCGCCGCCGATATCAGCGTGCCGCCCAGCGTTGACAGAAAGAACTTCTTAAACTGCATCTTTCTGCTGATATAGGCGTGCTGAACGGAGTTTATCGACGCAACTATAATGCGAAGCGACATCACCCGAATTACCGCGGTCAGCTGATCCATACGGTAGAACGAAGCAATAATCGGCGCCGCAATAAACATAACTGAATATACAACCAGCGAGACGCCAAAGCTGAAAATCAAAGTGGTTGAGAAATCTAATTCATCTGCATCCTTCTTCTGAACAAGCGAGTTCCCGAAGCCGGCCGATACAAAAACATTAGCTATGGTAATGAATACCGTAGCCATACTGATAACGCCGTAATGCTCGGGGTCGAGAAGTCTTGCAAGAATGATGGTTACTACAAGGCTTACCAACTGCGCCGTCAGACGTTCGCCGTATGTCCAAACTATTCCGGAGGCCACCTTAGAGGCGACCTTGCCGGATTGCTTTGAATCATTATTTTCCATTTTTTATAATTCTTCCTTTTTCGGTACGGTATCGGCGGCCATGCCCGCCGCAGTAATATATTGCCGAGATAATAGTATTACGGTCCAAACAGTAATGAATATATTATACTATAAATTTTAACAAATGGCAATATTCGGCGAATACGAAAAAAGCTGCGCCCGACCTTTTCATTGTGTGAAGGCTCTGCTGTTCCTCAAAATAGACGAAAACATCCAAACGGCAACAATACAGAAATCATCCGATTTTTTCATGTCGTAACGCTCGGCCCTTAGCACACTTCACTATCGCGCGCAGATATGAATTTCATTTACTGCGCAAAAGACCCCGAGAACAAAACATTCTCGGGGTTTTTATGATCATCTCGTCGATAATATTCCTTGTTTTTCGAAAAAGTCCGGTTAACGCTTGCTGAACTGAGGTGCGCGACGGGCTGCCTTGAGACCGTATTTCTTTCTTTCCTTCATTCTGGGGTCACGAGTGAGAAGACCAGCCTTCTTGAGGAGAGAACGGTTTGCTTCCTCGTCTGCCTGAACGAGAGCTCTTGCGATTCCGTGACGGATAGCGCCCGCCTGACCTGAAACGCCGCCGCCGACTACCGTGCAGACAACGTCATACTTGCCCTCTGCGGAAACCACTTCGAAGGGCTGACGTACGATGAGCTTGAGAGTCTCAAGACCGAAATATTCGTCGATATCTCTCTTATTGATGGTGATAGCACCGGTACCGGGATAAATGCGGACTCTTGCTACCGACTTTTTTCTTCTTCCTGTGCCGTAGAAATACGGCTTTGCACTCTGATAATTCATGATTCGTACCCCCTTACTTTACTTCAACCGCTGTGGGCTGCTGTGCCTGCTGCTTATGTGCTTCGCCTGCATAAACCTTGAGTCTGGTAATGCTCTTGCGGCCGATAGAGTTCTTGGGAAGCATTCCCTTAACTGCAAGCTCAACGGCCTTCTCGGGGTTCTTGGACATGATATCCTTGTAGCTTATCTCCTTGAGACCGCCTATGTAGCCTGTGTGATAGCGGTACTTCTTCTGCTCAAGCTTCTTGCCGGTAAGTACAGCCTTTGCCGCATTGATAACGACGACGAACTCGCCGCAGTCAACATGGGGTGTAAATTCGGGACGATGCTTGCCTCTGAGTATATCAGCAGCAGCAACAGCAACTTTTCCGAGCGGCTTGCCTGCTGCGTCCAATACATACCACTTACGTTCAATTGTTTCTGCTTTTGCCATAAATGTGGACATTAGTATTTCCTCCAAAACAGTATTTTTTCAACACAAGCTATTATATAGTCATGATTTGTGTTTGTCAATGCAAAAATTCATTTTTCTCAAATTATTTTTTGCAATCTCTCGTTTTCTCTCATTTTCTCTTAATATCTCGTTTTTTCTCATTCGCCGTTTTCGGTATTGTATTACCGCGGCGGCTGTAGTATAATGATTTTATCATTTATCCAGAGGTTTCGGTTATTTATGAATCTTCAAAAGCTTATGAGTTACACAAGGCGGGCGCTTGAGGACTACGATATGATACAAAGCGGCGACCGGGTCTGCGTCGGTATTTCCGGCGGAAAGGACTCGCTGGCTCTTTTATATGCTCTGAAAGAGCTGTCACGCTACTACCCCGCTCCATTCACGGTAGAAGCAGTCACCATCGATTCCGGATTTGACGGAAGCGACTTTTCCCAGATAAAGGCTTTCTGTGAGCGGCTCGGGGTCAGATATACCGTCGTCAAAACACAGATAGCCGAGGTGGTCTTTAATATACGCAAGGAAAAGAATCCCTGCTCGTTATGCGCAAATATGCGCCGCGGTGCGCTGAATGAAGCCGCCGTCAGCCTCGGCTGTACAAAAGTTGCGCTGGGACACCACAACGACGATGTGATAGACACCTTTTTCATGAACCTTTTATATGTCGGCAGAATAGCCAGCTTTTCTCCCGTAACAAGGCTCGACCGCACGGGTATATCGCTTATCCGTCCGCTTATATACGCACCGGAAAAAGAGCTGACCGCCTTTGCAAAAAACGCGGATTTGCCGGTTATGAAGAGTTGCTGTCCCATGGATAAGCACACGGTACGCGAAGACGTCAAGCAACTGATACACGACCTGTCAAAAGACAACCGCGACTTAAAACCGAAGGTGTTCGGCGCCATTACCCGCCTCGGAATAAACGGATACAAGGTGCCGGGACACGAGAGAAACCATAACAAGACAGAACAAACCGACCGATAGGAATAAACACAGCAAAAGCCCCCGCAAGCATGTCATGTTCGCACCGGAACCGTCTGCGGAAATCCACCGCAAGACAGCCATATGTGTGAAAACGACGGCTTTCGTGGGCTTTTCTATTTTGGACATTTCTTATTACAGTTTCATATAGCCGTAGCTATTTACCACAGCGTCAATCTTCTTGCCCTGCTTGCACATCGGGCATTCGTGTGAAAGAAATGTTTCGTATTTGGGCAAATCCGAGCTCCTGAAAATGGCATTGACCGGCATTCCGTTAAAATCGTCTATCGCGCTGAATATCGCGGAAATCCCGACAAGCTTACCACTGTAATACTGCAGGCAGTCGACGCTTCGTGAGATGGTCTTTCCGGTCGAAGCGGACGAAATCAGCAAAACTACATTTTTGCCCCAAACCTTACTCTGGATATTATCTCTGAATATCATCTGATTGTTGCTGTTGAGTTCAGGAGTCAGAACGGCAATATCCTTGTTACTGTTGATGCCCGCGTCGGCAAGCTTCTGAGCGAAAAATGCTCCCAGCATTTCCGTACCCTCGAGACATATTATGGTATCGACCGACAACCCCGACAAATACGACTGAGCGAGCACCGATGCCGCCTCAATAGCCATTGCGTGGCTTGTCTTTATTCCGGTAAGATCAACATAATAATTGACATGTGAATGATTGGTAGCAAAGTGTCCGGGAATTATTCCGATCTTTACCGCCTTGTTTTCCTTGGAAGTTATTTCGGTTATTCTGTTTTCCATGCAATCATTCCCCTTTATAGTTTCAGACAGTCGTGCAACGGGTCTGTGTATGTATTATACAACAATAATGCTTATTTGTCACGATTATTTGCAATATTTATTAAATAAATTAATGAACATATATTTGTCTACTATGACTATTGCCGCCAAACGCCAGCGAGTGATATAATATTTTCGAATAAGTTATATTAGCGGAGTTTGCGCTTTTATCGGCAAATTAACCGCCGCATACAAAAGAAAAGAGGTCGTAATTATGGGCAGAGAAAATGTAAGCTTTGATGAAAACAGCGTATTTGTAGTAACGGGAGGAGCCGGATTCATCGGCTCCAACCTCTGCGAGGCGATACTTGAGCTCGGCTGTAAGGTGCGCTGTCTCGATAATCTTTCAACCGGCAAGCGGGCCAACGTCGATATGTTTATGTCAAATCCCAACTATACCTTTATTGAGGGCGATATACGCGACCTCGACACCTGCCTGAGAACCACCGACGGAGCAGATTATGTCCTTAATCAGGCGGCATGGGGCAGTGTGCCGAGAAGCATTGAAATGCCGCTTCTCTACGAGGAAATCAATATACGCGGTACTCTCAATATGATGGAGGCGTCCCGCCGAAATAACGTGAAAAAGTTTGTTTACGCTTCAAGCTCCTCGGTTTACGGCGATGAACCTACCCTGCCTAAGGCAGAGGGGCGCGAAGGAAACCTGCTCTCTCCCTACGCGCTCACCAAGCGTGCGGATGAGGAATACGCCAAGCTTTATACACGTCTCTACGGGCTTGACACCTACGGACTGAGGTATTTCAACGTATTCGGACGCCGTCAGGATCCCGACGGAGCATACGCCGCAGTTATACCGAAGTTTATAAAAATGCTGCTTCACGACCAAGTTCCCACTATTAACGGCGACGGAAGACAGTCGCGCGATTTCACATATATAGAAAACGTTATCGAGGCCAACCTCAAAGCCTGCCTTGCCCCGCACGAGGCTGCCGGAGAGGCGTTTAATATTGCCTACGGCGGAAGAGAATATTTAATAGACATATACTACGGTCTTACAAAGGCGCTCGGTAAAGACATTGAGCCAAATTTCGGACCGGACCGTGCAGGCGACATAAAGCACTCAAACGCCGATATATCCAAGGCCAAAAAGCTGCTCGGCTACGACCCTGAGTACAGCTTTGAAGACGGAATCAAGCTTGCAATCGAGTGGTACAAGGAGAATTTAGGCTAAAGTCACCGCATAAAAACCGGATTTTATTCTTTTTTCTGAAAGGAAAATTTCCCGATATGAGAGACAACGCTACAGCCATCCTGCTTTGTGCCGGTGAGGGAACGCGCATGAACGACACACGCACTCACAAGGTGTGCTACGAAGTCGCAGGAATACCCGTTATAATACGGCAGATAAACAACTTAAAGGCCGCCGGAATCAAGAATTTCATTGTGGTAGTCGGAAGCAAGGCCGACAAGGTAATGGAGTGTCTTTCGGGCATCGACGGAATAGTATATGCTTATCAGCCTGTCCAAAACGGTACCGGTACGGCAGCAAAATACGGTCTTGCCGCCGCAAAGTCCTTGGGGCTCGGCTCAAATGCTCTGATTGCCATGGGCGACAAGCTCATAGCACCCGACGTAATAAAAGCCCTGATTCGCAAACATACTGAAACAAATTCGAGCGTCACCTTTGTCGTTCAGCCGAAAAGCTGCAACGAAAGCGGCGGCAGAATTATTGTTCGCAACGGAAAGGTTTGCGGAATATACGAGAAGATGGATTCCTGCCTTCTTTCCCTTGCGGCGCTTGACGTGCAGAGTGAAGATAGTTACCGTGCCGCAATAGACAAGATGGCGCTTACCGACGGAAAAAAGCGCAAGCTATTGAATGTTGCACTAAAAAATCTCGGCAAGCTCGCTCCGAAAGTCGAACTGGGCGGTTTTGATTTTGACGCCGATGAAATAGAAAGCTGTGAATTCGTAAACACCGCTACCTATATGGTCAATGTGAAGGAAATGCTCGGAGAGCTTGATAATCTGGGCTCTGACAACGCGCAAAACGAGCTGTATCTCACAGAAGCGATAAATAACATCGCACGTAAAAAGCAAGTCTGCATACTGCCTGTATATCAGCCTGAAAAACTGCTGACCTACAGCACTATGCAGGATCTTTTGGCTCTCCAACGGTATTTCAAAAAGCCGCAGAAGTATAAGAACTCTTTTCCGACGGCAAGCGAATGGATAAACACACTCAACAGCTGGGAAGCGCCGATCAGGCGCAAGTTCAAATCGTTTTACGGAAACGACGAAGAGTATATCAATGAAAGAAAGTGCGCTTATATATCGCTTCTCCGTGCATTTATAGAAAAATACGGCGACAAACCGGTGGTAATATCCCGTTCGCCGGGGCGCGTCAATTTGCTCGGGCGCCATATCGAGCACAGAGGCGGCAGTATAAACGTGATGAGCATTAACCGCGAAACATTGCTGGTTGCTTCACCCCGCGAAGACGACACCGTAAATATGGCAAATACCAATCCCGGGTTTAAGGAGTTCTCTTTCTCGATTCTTGATGTTATAAAATCGAGTACAGACGATTGGATCGACTTTATAGAGAGCGAGAAAATCCTTAAAATGGTCCGTGATACCCGCGGAGATTGGTCAAACTATGTCAAGGCCGGAATACTGCGAATACAGCTTACCGACAAACACAGACTGCTCTGCGGTATGGATATGCTGTTTTCAGGCAATATTCCTATGGCCGCCGGTCTTTCTTCTTCTTCTAGCATTGTGGTTGCGACAAACGAAGCAATAATAAAGCTCAACAAGATAAAAGATATCAAGACAAAGGACTTTATTCATCTGTGCGGAGAGGGAGAATGGTTTGTCGGTTCGCGCGGCGGTGCGGGAGATCATGCGGCTATGAAATGCTCCAAGCGTGATATGATTACGCACCTCGAGTTTTGCCCGTTTGAAATCAAGCAGTCCGTTCCGTTTCCCTCGGGTTACAGAATCGTGGTGGCAAACAGCTTTGTAGAAGCCAAAAAGAGTGCGGGAGCCAAGGATTTATTTAACCAAAAGGTCGCTTGCTATGAAATCGGATTTATGCTTATAAAAAAGCTGTTCCCGGAATATGACTCCAAGCTCAACTACCTGAAGGACATCAACCCGACTAATTTAGGTGTACCTCAAAGCAGAATCTATGAAATGCTGCTAAAGCTTCCCGAGCGCATAACGCCCAAGCAGGCATATGAACTTCTGCCTGAAAAAAGTGATATTATCGAAAAGCTAGAGAAAACCTATACCCTTCCCGAATATTATGAAATTCGAAGCGTCATACTATACGGCATAAGCGAATGTATAAGAGCAGAAAAATGCATCGAGCTGCTTGAAGCCAAGGATTACGAGGCTGTCGGCAGACTGATGAATGTCAGCCACAACGGCGACCGTGTTTATGAAAACGGAAAGCCTTACGACTACAGAGCAAGCGACAGCTATATCAAACGTCTTATACAGGACTTAAAGAGTGAAGACGCGCAAAAAGTTGCAGATGCCCAACTTTATAATCAGCCCGGCGGCTATGCCTGCTCAACCGAAACAATAGACAGAATAGTTGACCATGTAAAATGCTTTGACGGCGTGCT
>JAQXGK010000044.1 GCA_029006345.1 Bacillota bacterium | reverse complement strand
CGTCCGAGAGTGGCGCTTGCGCGGCTCTCGAGAGAGCGGAAGTGTTCGAGAGTTACTTCCGATACTCCTTTTTTTGCGGTCTTTTTAGGCTTTCGATCTGCTGTAAGACGCTTTAATTCGTTTTCAAGCTCCCTGACAGACCAGTCGTGTGAGACGATGGCGCAGAGAAGCTCGTTTTGCAGGTCGGGATCCTTTACTCCGAGAAGAACCTTGGCGTGTCCCGTTGTTATCACACCGTCGCGCAGAAGCCCCTGCGCGCTCGCCGGGAGAGACAGAAGCCTCAGCGAATTGGCTACGCTGCTGCGGGACTTTCCTACGCGCGCCGCCGCCTGTTCCTGCGTGAGGCCGAAGGTCTCGATAAGGCTCATATATCCCGACGCTTCTTCAATGGGGTTCAAATCCTTGCGCTGAAGATTCTCGATAAGCGATATTTCCGCGGCGTCCGAGTCGGACAGCGACTTGACTATCGCCGGTATTTCGGTAAGACCCGCCATTTTGCTCGCTCGGTAACGGCGCTCGCCGGCTATTATCATGTACCGATCTTTATCGGTCGGCTTGACCAGAATGGGCTGAAGTACGCCGTGCAGCTTGATTGAGTCCGAAAGCTCCTGCAGCGCCTGCTCGTCAAACTGCTTGCGGTGCTGATTTTCGTCAGCGTCAATATCCGCTATCGGCAGATGCGTCACACGCTCGCCTGTGTCGGTTGAATTGTCGGCAAACAGCTCGTTGAGTCCCTTGCCGAGGGAAAATCCTTTTGCCATTAGGGCATCTCCTTTAGTTAACAATAAATAAGAGAATTAATTATAAATCAGTTGTTGTTACGGTTACAATCAAGTTTACAATAAGTCACTAGAGTCTCTCTCAAGCAGCTCCCGCGATATTTCGAGATATGCAAGGCCGCCGCGTGAATACTTGTCGTAATACAGTATAGGCTTGCCGTGGCTGGGCGCTTCCGAGAGCCTGACATTTCTCGGAACGGCATTGCGAAAAGTCTTTCCGGGGAAATGCTTCTTGATTTCTGCCGCAACGGCGAGCGAGAGATTCAATCTTCCGTCAAACATTGTCAGTATAACGCCTTCAAGCTCAAGCTTTGGATTATACATCTCTTTAACCTGTTTTATGGTATATACAAGCTGTGACAAGCCCTCGAGAGCAAAGTACTCGCATTGCATGGGAACGATTACGCTGTTTGAAGCTGTCAGTGCGTTTATAGTCAGCAGACCGAGCGAAGGGGGAAGGTCTATTATAATATAGTCATAATCGTCGTTCAATTCGGCAAGCGCGTTTTTCAGGACGGCTTCACGGTGGCTTATGTCTCCGAGCTCGAGCTCGGCTCCTGCGAGATCGATGGTGGACGGAAGCACCGAGAGGTTTTCATATGGCGTCTTTATTATCATTTGCTTTGCCGAAGCTTTGTTTATCAGAACGTCGTAAACCGAGCCCTTGATAAGCTTTTTATTGATGCCCACGCCGGAGGAGCAATTGCCCTGCGGGTCGATGTCAATAAGCAGAACTTGTTTCCCGAGACTTCCGAGAGACGCGGCGACATTTATGGCAGAGGTTGTCTTGCCTACGCCGCCTTTCTGGTTAGCAAACGATATTATCTTGGCCACTGTATATACCTCTCGATTTTGGTGATTATTTACAACTAATTATAGCCCAAAACTGATTGTATGTCAATAAAGATCGGGAGATCGTCCAATGTTCCACGTGGAACATTGCAGCCATGTTTCTTGTTTGTTCCACGTGGAACAAAAGGAGTTGCCGGGCAATTCGTGCCGCAAAAACTATAAAAGGAAAGGGGCGAGGACATCAGAAACCCGGGGTGTTTTTCGGGAGCTGGATATTGTACTCTACATAGTCTCCGCTGTCGCTCTTGATGGCGGATATTTCCACTCCGCAGCTTTGGATGCGCCGCAGAGTGTTATCAATAGAATTAATAAAAAATCCGGCATCCTTGACACTGCATTTTGCACGCTGTGCAGGCTGGTCTTCCGAAAGGTAGAATTCAACTGTAGCTCTGTTGCGGCCGCGGGAGCCGATGTACGGATATGAGGAGGGGTCTGACGCGAACCGAATACAGAATTCAGCGCTGTCGGGATATGACATGTTCTTTTCGGTTATGTACTTTAAGACCGACAGTCTGTCGCGCCCGTCTCCAATTTTTATTGAGGCTACTGCCGTCTCGCGCGGTATATTATTTTCGGTAATAAATCGTCGCTCGTCAAAGCTGAGCTTTAGGAGAAGCATATCCTTTGAAAGCTCAGACGGAGCAATAGAAAGACTGTCGGCGGCTTGCCGCAGAGTTAATCCCGAGCAGGCGAGATATGCCGCAGTAGCTTCGGCTCTTTCAAACATATTCATATCGGCGCGCTTCTCATTTTCACTTATTGCTATCTCGCAGGCGGCGCGGTCTGAAATTCCCTTCATAATTATTATAGGAACCTCTCTGAGACCTGCAAGGCGCGCGGCGCACAGCCGTCTTTCCCCGGATATCAGCTCATAGGCGGTTATCTGTTGACGGGAGGGGCGAACGGTCAGCGGCTGTAATATGCCGTATCTGCGAATACTGTCGGCAAGCGTTACGATATCGTTTTCGTTGAACAGCCGCCGCGGAAGGCAGGAATTAGGCGTAATACGTGCGGGCGGAACAAACGCGAATAGATATTTGCCGGCAGGGCGGGTACTTGTTTTCATCATTGTATTTCGTTTCCTTTCTTTTATAATAAGGGTATTTTGACGAAAATAGTATATCCCCGCATGGCTGTGAATATTGTCATATTCGGTTGTCGAAGCCGGATAGGTTTTGGCTTGTTTCGGGCAAAAGGCGCGAATACAATAGAAAGGCCGCAGTAAAACTCGTTTACTGCGGCAAAAGATGCAGAAATATTTGTATTAATGAAGAGTTTCAAAATTATGCGGTGCAAATAATGCATGCCTGACGAATTACGAGAGACGCCGATATTTGTCAATCCGGGAGCAATGACAGCGATTATAAAAAGTCTTGAGCTTTGCTTGGTTTTTCGCGGTATTTTATTGCTTTTTATATATAGATACGATAAACTCGGTCTCGGTGGTAAGGCCGTCGAGGCGGTCGAGCTTTTCCGCGTCGGTTTTCGAGGTTTTGTAGGCATAAGGAGTCATGAGAAAGAGGTTTTTTATGTCCTGTGTAGTTGCTATGTCTATTTTTTTGGATATCTTGCCGCTTTCGACCGGACAAAAGCCATCGGGGACATGGGGACTCTCGGGATTATCGTACGGAGTATCGTAAACAGCGCTTTTTAACTGCCATAAATGCCGTTTTCCGGGAGAACAGACAATGAGAACGCCGTCCGGACGGAGAACCCGGCGGTTTTCGGCCGCGGCTATCGGCGTGAAAATACTGAAAACCGCGTCTGCGCTTGAATCAAAGACAGGAAGCGCAAAAACGCTTGCAACGCAGAAAACAATTTCCGAATTGCGGCGCGAGGCGAGCTTTACTGCGGATTTTGCGAGGTCAACTCCCACTGCCTGCGCACTGCAGGGGATAGTTTTCATTATTTCATCGGTATAATATCCGTCGGAACAGCCGGCGTCAATAAAGCAAAACTCACTCTTGTTTTCGGCGTAGGGCAGAGCCGCCTCGGCGATACCGCTTGCGAAATGACTGTAGTAGCCCTTTGAGAGGAAGTCGTGCCGCGCTCTCGACATAATGGGATTATCGCCGGTCTGATCACTGCTTTTGCTTCCGGTCAGCAGATTTACATATCCGCCGCGTGATATATCAAAGCAGTGATTGCTGCTGCATTTGTAGCTGCCGTCGATTTTTATCAGCTCGTTGTTGCATATAGGACATTTGATTTTCATAAAATACCAATAATTGCCAACTATATATTCTTGAACTTGAGCTCAAGAGTGTTTAGCTGTCGGTGATAGATTTGCTCGGGAGCGGAGTCGGAGGTCGCGCTTGTTTTAACCATAGAGGTTGCGGTAGTGTCGGTTTGGACCTGTGTGCCGACGAGTTTTATATCAACCACCCGTGTGGGGGAATGAGTTTGGTCGCCGGAACGGTACATTACAAGCTTTATCTGGTCGCCGTCTGCTATTTTTACATTGTCGAAATTAAGGCGGTAGAACGAATAGTTTTTGCCCTCATCGCCTGCGTAAAAGCTGACGCTGTGGTTAATTGTATGGCCGTAGGTGATGTGTTCGAGTTCAAAATAATACTTGTCGAAGTTGTCGCCGACAGAGTAGTATTTATTGTTCAGCTTGACCGAGACCTGAAAATCGTTTGTATTTGAAATGTAAGTAGCATAGCGCGACTGCACCCTGCCGTCCTTGTCCATTGTGGTAGTCGGGGAATACTCATAAATTATAAATGGCTCGGCGGAAAAGCCGTCGGAGGTCAGTTTTACGCGGTTTTCCGGGTCGAGAACGGGAAATTTCAGCGCGAGGACGCTCTCGGCGTAGTCTTTTGCCAGCTCTCGGTCGAGTATCACCGTTTCAAAAAGCTCCGAGTTGCACGAGACAAAAAGACGGCACATGAGTGTTATATACAGAGCGAGCGTAATCAGACCGATGATCCACCGCAAACACTTACCGATTCTGGTTTTAGGCATATTATAATCTTTCGAATATATATCATCCATTCTAATCGCGCCTTTCCGTGACTTTGATGGAAGTTATTATAGCAGAAAGTGCGGTGTTTTACAACACGATTATTAAAAATCCATTGACACGGGCAGGACATTGATGATATAATAATCGCTGTGGATCGGCTGGGTGCCCGGTCCGGTACAAATAAAACCGCAATGCTGCGGCTTTTATATGCGGATGTGGCGGAATTGGCAGACGCGCTAGATTCAGGTTCTAGTGGTAGCAATACTGTGTGGGTTCAAGTCCCGTCATCCGCACCATATCGAGTATTCATAAGGGATTTCACTTGTGAATACTCGATTTTTCTACATACAAACAATGAAATCCTGCGGCATCATGCCGCAGGATTTCTCAATTTAATGTATTCTGGAAACTTACATAAGACCTTTTTACACTTTATATCAACGAGCAGCAGTTGCTGCTTTTGTTTTTATGTAAAGACGTGCTCATGATATTATATACTTACTAACTATTTGTATGGTATTAGAATACGATATTTTATATTGGCATATTGACGCCTCTTATTAAATGATAAATTACATCAAGCACTCGTCCGTCTTCCGTTCTCATGAGACCGGCTTCGCTTATACAATTCACCATAAACTTATCGCTATTAGCTACAAGATAAGAGTAATCTATTCCATACCAATCGCAGAACATTGTACGCATTTGAGCCAGCAAATTTTGAACCCTTTGAGAGTTGTCCATATTATCCATGGAGCAAGGAACGGGAAAACCACACCACCCCGAACCGTCATCGCAAATCTTCTTTTTTACAACATAGAATTCGTCTGTAATAAGCGGGTATGTACTATCTTCAATAGTGTATTGGAATACTTTTTGAGCACCTTCGTATCCTTCAACTAAAAACTCGCCGACATACGTGCTCTTGATTTTTGCTGTTGGTAAAAAACCAAACTCTTTTTTAAACTCATTTGCAAATTTTGTTCTGTTATCAGCGTTATCACTTACGCAATAAACACTCATATACGCTATGTAGTCATTAGAACCCCGTGGTGTTTCAATGTTCTTATGTTCGTAAACATTTACTTGCTTAGCAAACTTGGGAGTCGTAACAGCGGGAGTTGTAGTAGCAGTAGTAGTACTTGATGTTGTTTTGCGCTCGTCT
>JAQXGK010000043.1 GCA_029006345.1 Bacillota bacterium | reverse complement strand
AAGCGGATACACGAAAAGGGGTATCAGTCGAGTATATTACCAAATCCGCATAAAACAAAAGAGCAGGCTTGAAAACCCACCCAGGAACAACCGAAAGAAACCTGAAATTACAAAAAATCGAGTGTTCATAACTCAAATCCGTTATGAACACTCGATATGGTTGCGGGGACAGGACTTGAACCTGCGACCTCCGGGTTATGAGCCCGACGAGCTACCAACTGCTCTACCCCGCGATATATTAGATTGTACTCCGTACGCCGACCGGCTGCATAAAATAAAAACATAAGTGGTGCCGCTGACCGGACTTGAACCGGTACGCTGTTGCCAGCGAGGGATTTTAAGTCCCTTGCGTCTGCCAATTCCGCCACAGCGGCATACCATGGCTACGCTTCGGGTACTCGAATATAGTAACACACACAAAACCGTTTGTCAAGAGCAAGAGCAAATTTTTTATTCGGATGGTTTTCAGACAGCCGCCGGAGCAGGGCAAGAAAAAACTGCGCTTTTAGGCCTGAAAAAACTGCAAAACAGATTGCAGGTCAATCTTTCTTGTGTTAGAATATGCGTATTGGCAAAGAATCATACGCACGCAAACGGTTTTGGTTATCAAGAAAGGACAGGTTATACCAATGAAAAGAATTATGGCGTTCGTACTGGCGGCATGCATGCTCACTTGCCTGCTCACCTGCTTTACGGTTGCAGAGACAGAACAATCGGCACAGCCGGATACGACCGCACAGAGCAAGCCCGCACTGAAGATTTCGGGCTATCCGAGACTTTATTTTACTGCCGAGGAGAAGCAGGTATTGCTCGACAGGGCGAAGAATGAAGACCCGGGTTACGGCGCAAGCGGAAAGGATATGGCGGACGCCATCATCGCCGCCGCCGACCAATACCTCGATATAGAGACCTTTTCCTGCACATACTACGGCGATTATACACTTGAATTCAAGCTCCCGATGAGCGATCCGCAGTATCGCACGGATATGCAGTCGCCTCCTCCCACCTATACCGGCGGAGCGTACCCGTACTGGACGCTTATGTCGCGTTCTATCGAGAACCGTCTCAAGTACCTCGCGCTTGCATATGTGCTGACCGACAATGCTGCATATGCCGACAGGGCGATAAGCTATGTTGTGGCGATGTCCGACTGGGAAAAATGGACGGACAATAACTACGGCGACGGCTCGACCTGTCTCGACACTGCTCATCTCACCTTCGGCGCCACGGCGGTGTATGACTTTTGCTATGACCGAATGACCGACGAGCAGCGGGACAAGATAAAGAATGCTATACTCACAAAGTCCATCGAGCCGCTTGCTAAGGCGGCGCCCTCGCGCATTACAGACAATACCCAGGTGCTCAAAAACAGCGCATTTGCAGTTGCCGTTTGTCTTCTTTACGAGGATATCGGAGAAGCGAAAGCGGCCAAGTATATAGAGACCGCAACGGATTATTTTTCGTGGTATCTCGATTTTCTTAATACCTCGGGCAATCACGAGGGACTTATGTACACCGCTTACAGCGTCGAATACATGATGGTCGCCTTCGACGTGCTCAACCGCGTACTTGGCATCGGCGACCTTATCAACCATGAATATCTCAATGATTTCCTTATGGACTGGCTTGTTGCAGGAAGCGAAAACACGCATTGTATGACCTTTAATATAGGCGACAGCTGGACGAGCGGCGGCTTCGATGTGACCGCCTCGGTGCTTAATAAGCAAAACCATAACGGTATCGCGGGATATTATCTCAATAAATCCCACAGAGGAAACGCCGGCTTTGACGGGTTTATCTACCACGTTGACGACTTGTATATCGAACAGCCCGACAGACTTCAGTCGGTCTTTCTCGACCGCGTCGGCTGGGGAAGTATGCGTACCGGATGGGGCGATACCGACAGCGTTTTCGTCTGCACTGCGAGCAGGTCCAAGCAGTACCATAACCATTACGATGACAACTCCTTCATGATTGCGATAAACGGAACCTTCATCGCGACCGACCCGGGTTATCAGGACTACAGCCAAAGTGCAAACGGCACATACACGCTGTATGGCGGACACAGCACATTGTATGTCGACGGAAAGTATCAGTACAAGAAGGGCTATGCTTCCATGGTCGAGAAAATGACTACGCCGTTCTTGACGTATTTCATCGGCTCGGCAGGCAATTCTTTCGTGACCAATCAGAAAATGACGATGTTTGACCGCACCTTCATGCTGGTCAACCATGCCGAGAGTCCCTATTATCTCATAATGGATAATATTGCATCGGACAAGGAGCATGTCTATACATGGCGTATCAATGTCGACGAGGCGGACACCTGCGAGTTGAACGGCGAGACGGCAAAGCTTGGCGTACTTCAGGAAGCCAACTTTGCAAAGGTTAGTAATGACAAGGCGACTATGGGTATAAGCTTTGCAGATACCGGCAATATCAATATGAAGTATTATAAGTATGCCAATATGCTCGGCAAGCTTATCGACGTTACCACAAACGAATCTCGCCCGACACAGCAGTTTTTGTCGGTAATCACGCCGACTGCCGGAAATGAACTCAGCTTTAATTTCCCGGAGCTTGAGGAAAAAGCCCTTCTGTCGGACGATTCGCTCGAGCTTTCGACCATTACTGCAGAGGCGGACGGAATGCTGCTCTTCAAGCCGCAGGACAAGGGCGATTACTATGAGCTCCCCCTCAATGTCGGCACCAGCGGCAATTATAATCTCACCTTTAAGCTTGCCAAGGCCAATCTGTACGGAACGGCAAAGTTCTATATAAACGGCGAATATATAGGCGAGTATGATTCGTATGTCGACGATTATCTCGATTTCGAAAAGGTAAACTTTGAAAACGTTTTGCTCAAAAAGGGCGACAATGTGCTGAGAGTCGAGTCTGACGGCTCGAGCGCCGGAAACGATACCTCATATATCGGCATTGTATCTCTCGTTGCAAAGTGTGAGAATGCGGACGCCGGTATAGCAAAGGTCAAGGAAACCGTTTACGAGGATAATGTCCTGGGCGCTGTCGTCGGCTACGGCGTGGAAAACGCGCAGTCCGACCTTGTGCTGTTCTCGCTGGACGGCGGAGCTATCGACAAAAACGGCCTTTCCACGGACGGCATAGAGGCGGCGGTATATGACTTCACCGAAGAAGGCATAAACGGCGGATATTCGGCTGTCGATGCGACAAAGCTTACCTACAACGGTCAGACGCTCTTTGAGTGCCCGGATAAGGTCAGTGTAGCTGTCAGCTACGAAAACGACGGCTCGGCAATTGTGAGCGGCGTAGAAACAACCGCCAGGCTGACCGTGCCGAATGACGGCAGAAAGCTGTATGTCAACGGCGAAGAGGTTGCAGTCGAGTCCGATGTTGTCGAGGTCAGCCTCGCGGCGGGTGAAAACACTATTCAGTTTGTTGCCCTTGAAGGCGGCTCAAACGGAATCGGCGCGAACACCGTCATCCTGATTGTCTGTGCCGGCTTTATCCTGCTTGCGATAATCGCACTTGCCGTGTTGCTTGTCAAAAACAAGAAGAAAGACAGTACTCAGTGATTGTTGAGGAAAAGGTAATGGGTATACTCACATCGTCTCCAATGCGAATCGGCATATATACAGTGTATTATATTGAGAAATAAGCATGCGGCGCATGTGATCCCGGATAACCGTACCCGAGAAAGCTATAAAAATCATACAGCCCCGATAAGGTTTGCTTTGAATCCTCGTCGGGGCTGTATCTTCATTTTTGAGCTTTTCCTTTTTGTGCGAAAAAAGCAATATTTCCGGCACACGCTCCGCGCCGGGCTGATTTATGTTTTTACTGTCATATCTGCGCTGCCTTGTATGTCGAAGGCGGAAAAATACTTTTCCTCCAGCGGT
>JAQXGK010000042.1 GCA_029006345.1 Bacillota bacterium | reverse complement strand
GGGGTTTACATATACTCCGCCCACCGAAAAGTTTATGTCTACAGAGGTGTATCCGTTGGAAATGCCACCCGGCGCTACGGTTCCGAGCACTTGATTTAAGCTGACCTTGTCGCCTTCTTTAATGCGCAGGTCGGTCAGATGGTAGTACGAGCTGTGCAGACCCATACCGTGGTCGATAATGACAACCCCACCGTATACGGTGCTGCTGTCGGCAAAAAGTACCGTTCCGTCGCAGGGGGCATAAATCGGAGTGTCTTGGTTGACCGCATAAGAAATCCCGTTTTGGCGAAGCGTTGTTTTTGTATCACCGACGGTAATGAACGAACCGAACCGGCCGCTTACCCAGTTGTCCGCGCTTCCGATGGGGGAGATCAGCGCGCTTGTAATCGCGCAGACGTCGCTTGTTTCGGAGTCAAACTTTGCGAATGTACTTTCGGCGGCGGTCACTTCCTTAACAGCAGTTTCCGCGTCCGGCGAAAAACCCGACGCGTCCAGCTTGAGGGACGAGAATTGCCTTTGGGTAACGGTGATCGGAAGCTCAAAGGAGCGGCTGTCGTTTTTGACCGTGATTGTGTAGCTTCCAGGTTGCGCCTCCAAGGAAATCGGAACAAGAGCAATTTTGCCGCCGTTGCAGTCGTACATGGTCAGCTTTTCCGCAGTGGGAAAATCCGCGCTGACCTCGAAGCTTTCGTTTACTGCGTTGTCGACCCGAACGAACAGAAGCTCCCCGGGGTCGGAGGTGCTTTCGCTTACCGTGCAGCTTGCGTCAACATCGTAGAAAAGCTTTATAGAATAATTCATCTCTCCGTAATGCTCGGCGCTGTCGTCGAAATCATCCTTGAGCCACGATGCGCGCACCTCCATTGTGAGCTCGCAGTCACTGCCGGCACTGAAATTGGAGAGCGTTGATATGTCTCCGTCAAACAGGGTGTTCGCACCGTTTGAAATGGTTATAAAGCAGGTGTCGGGAGCAATATCGAAGCTCATGTTCAGCAGCTTGCTCTTTGAAACGGCATATTGCTTTTCGTCTTTGCCGGTGTCGCTGACGTTAATGAATTCACCTTCGACATTTCGGTAGTTCCAGTTTATATATTCGGCTGCAGGATGGTAGACCGACTCCTCGCCGCTTGAAAGCGTCATAACGGGCGCGACGGAGTTGGAGTATGCCGAGCTCATTTCGCCGCGCTTGAGCAGCTCTGTAGCGGCCGCCGTATCAATGCGGGCAAGATTGCCGTCCGCATCCGAATATATGCAGTCGTCGGGCGAGCCGGAAAGATAGTATTTGTAGCTTATCTCCTTTGCGAGCTTAACGTACGCAACGTCAATTTGCGTGTATTCGGATAAATCCTTTGCCGCGCTTTCGATAGAGGTCGAGTTGTCCAGCACCGATACATAGAAGGCTATTCCGTCCTTGTCGCTTATCTCTGTCACCTTTGAGCTGTCGGTGATCCTGATGCTCAGCACCTCTGTGTCGGTGATATTGTCGGAGTTAAACTTGATTATTACGATTGCCGCTATTATGAGCGGTATAAATAAGAGCAGTATAACAGGTAGTTTTTTGCTTCTCTTCAAATCTATTCTTGCCTTTCACATTGATTTGGATTGACTACAAACGGATTATAACATCATTTTATGGCAAAAAAGTGAACAAACGCACATATCCTGATATTTATTGCGTTGTTAAAAAAATATTCAATATATGTCTATACAGAGGACGTAATATTACTATATATTGTTTGTAGGAGTGCTTTACATACTACCTATATGAGCACCTTGCCTACTACCCGAAGGTTGTCGGTGGAAAGAATCTTTATCGGCCGGTACTTGGGGTTAAGCGAGACGAGACGGCATTTGCCGTTGCCGGCGTCAAGCTTTTTGCAGAGGCTCTCGCCGTTGAGTATGAATATTCCGATATCTCCCGTGTCGAGCGTTTCCTGCTTTTTCACCCATGCAACAGAGCCATTTGCGATTTCGGGCTCCATGCTGTCGCCGCTTATCTTGATGCCGAAGCTTGCTTCGACAGGCGCCTGGTCGCTGTAGATAACATTGTAGTCCTCACTGAGCAAGGGCAGAGCGCTGCCGGCTGCGGCGGGGGATTCATACACCGCGATTTTGCGAAGGGCACGCTGCTTTGAACGCTCGCGCTCCGACTGCGCACGGAAGGTCAGCTCGTAACTCAGCGTGTTGAAAACCGTGCTTTTGCCGCGGTTGTCGAGCTTTCGGAAATCGTTGATGAGGGTCTTTTCACTGTCGTTGAGTATAATTCCTCTGTCCTCTGGAGCAGTATCAAAAACAAGCTCCTCTACCGTCACCCCGAGATGCTCCGCAATTTTGAAAACAGAAGCGAGGCGGGCGCTGTCGCTGTCGCGCTTGAGCATGCTGTCGAGCGTGGTATAGGGGATTCCGGCCGCTTTGGCAAGCTCCGCTTTTGTCATATGCTTGCTTTTGAGTAGTTCAGTCACCTTTTGATTAAACGACATTTCAGTTCCTTTCCTGACGCAGTCATGGCAAAATGCGCAAAAATTCTTATCGAGACCAACAGTATAATATCATATATCGTAAAAAATTGCAAAGAGAAATTTCGAAAAAACGAAATTTTTTGTCGAAGGGCGGTTGTTTTATGTATAAAAACACATCGGGAAAACATGTCGGAGAATGCCGGATTAACATTCTCCGTCCCCGCGCATGCTTTTTGATGCTTCTTGCGGCATTTGCCGCGCTTGTCTGCGCTGCGGCGGTGCTTACGGTTTCTATCAGCGCCGCATTCAGGATATCTGCATCCGACAGACTGTATACCTGCGGTCAGGTGGACGCTTCGAGCGACGAATACAGCGAAAGCGCGCGAGAGCGACTTGAAGCTTTCGATGCCGACGCCGTGCTTGTATTGGGCGCCATGGTTTGGGGCGACCGCCCGAGCTATGTTCTCGAGGACAGGATAATCACCGGCAGTAAGCTGTATCTCGACGGCTTTGCGGATGCCATCCTCATGAGCGGCGATAATCAGTGCGAGGATTACAACGAGCTCGACCCGATGATGAATTATGCCGAGTCAAAAATGGGTGTGCCGCGTGACTGCATGCTGTGCGACCGCCTCGGGCTGGATACATACACCTCTCTTATCCGCGCCAAGGAGCAGTACGGATTGGAGAGAGTCATCATCGTATCCCAGGAATTTCATTTGCCGAGAGCGCTGTATATTGCGGATAAAATCGGCTTGGAGGCGGTGGGAGTGAGCGCCGATCTGCGCCCCTATGGCTCGGCGCCCAAGTCAGCCGTCAGAGAATATGCGGCGAGGGTAAAGGAGTTTTTCAAACTGATACAAGAACAGTGACGGGTCGGATTTGAGGTTTTTTCACATGTGTGATATAATATATCTTTAACTAATATGAAAATGAGGATTTCGAAAAATGATGAGGATTATTACCGGTAAGGCGCGGGGAATAAAGCTGAATACTCTTGAGGGAACCGCTACAAGACCGACTGCCGAAGTGGTCAAAGAGGGCGTTTTCAGCGCTATTCAGTTCGAACTTGAGGGGACAAAGGTGCTCGATTTGTTTGCCGGCAGCGGACAGCTCGGACTGGAGGCCCTTTCCCGCGGCGCAAGTACGGCTGTGTTTGTCGATTGTGCGGCGGACGCCGTCGAAATAATTAAGCAAAATGCAAAAAAGACAGGCCTGCAGGCAGGAGCCCGCATAATAAAATGCGAGTACGGCGAGTACATAAAAAACTGCTCAAGGCTGGGCGAATCATTTGACTTTATCTTTGTCGACCCGCCGTATGCCGACAGAATTGCCGCAGAGGTTGCGAAGCGGCTGTTTAAGGCGGGCCTTGTAAATCCCTGCGGAGTCGTGATATGCGAGACCGATCAGGCGGACCTCGAGTTTCCCGACGAGGTGGAAGCAAGGCTTGAGTCAAAGCGCGTTTACCGCTACGGAAAGACCTATGTCTATATACTCAGGAGCAAGGCCGGGTAATCCCGGGGCGGAGCGATAAAAAACTATTTCAATACAGACAGCAGGAGGCGGTCGCCTTTTGCGGAAAGGAATGTTAAAAATGGGTACCAAGGTCGTATGCCCCGGCAGCTTTGATCCCGTCACAAAGGGACATGAACGGTATATCAGGCTTGCGGCGCGTCTTTTTGACGAGGTCGAGGTGCTGGTAATGAAAAATTGCAATAAAAAAGATGTGTTCACTTCGGAACAGCGCTTCGAGCTGGCGCGTCTCGCCTTTGAGGATGTTAAGAATATAAAAGTCGTTCTGTTTGAAGGCTTTTTGGCAGGTTACTGTCGGGACAATTCTGTGGACGCGATAGTCAAGGGCGTGCGCAACGCGGCGGATTTTGACTACGAAATGAACCTCTCCGAAATAAACAGGAGCGTGAGCGGCGTCGAGAGCATTTTTCTTCCCTCCGACCCGGAGGTAGGGTTTGTCAGCTCGACCTTTGTCAGGGAGCTTATTCGTTACGGACGCGACTGCTCACCCTATGTTCCCGAAAATTCGCTATTATATTTGAAAAAAATAAATAAAAAAATATAAAAAAACACTTGTATTTTTCTCGCCTATTGGTTATAATGGGAGCGGAAGTGGTGAAAAGTGGGTGAAAGTGGTTAATCTTTCCTGAAAAGG
Organism: Bacillota bacterium; assembly: GCA_029006345.1. Classification (GTDB taxonomy): domain Bacteria; phylum Bacillota; class Clostridia; order Oscillospirales; family SIG627; genus SUG1173. The sequence goes on along the minus strand of JAQXGK010000042.1, from coordinate 41,482 downwards.
TTTCCGGAGAAATCACACCGCCTGCGACGCTTTTATTATCGTAAAAGGGGAGGGAAACGTATGCTTTTGGGCGAATATAAATACTCAGTCGATGCCAAGGGCAGACTGTTTGTCCCCGCGCCCATGCGCGACGAGATGGGAGAGCTTGTTGTGATTTCCCGTTCGTTTGATAAGTGCATTAATGTCTATTCCAAGGACAAATGGGCGGAGTTTCTCGCAAAGTTCGATTCACTTCCCATGACCAAAGCCCGCGATTTCAAGAGATATCTGTGCGCATATGCCTTTGAGGCCGTTCCGGATGCACAGGGGAGAATAGTTGTAGCTCCCTCGCTCAGAGAACACGCCGGCCTCGAAAAGGAAGCCCTCGTCATCGGCGTAGACGACCACGCCGAGATATGGAAGCCCTCCGAGTTTGAGAGTTACTGCGGTAATCTCGAAAGCTCGGATATGATAAGTAAGCTTACGGAGCTTGGCTTCTGATGAATGAATTCAGGCATGTGTCGGTTCTGCTTTCCGAATGTATAGATGCCCTCGCGATAAAGCCCGAGGGAACATACGTTGACTGCACGCTGGGCGGCGGCGGTCATTCGCTTGAGATAGTTAAGCGCCTGACAGTCGGAAGACTCATCGCCATCGACCGCGACGGGGATGCTTTGTCGGCGGCAGGGCAGAGACTTGCCGAGTACAGAGATAAGATAACTTTTGTCAAGGATAATTTTGAAAATCTCGCGGCTGTTATTGCAAAATACGCCCCCGACGGTGTCGACGGCGTTTTGTTCGACCTCGGGGTATCGTCCTACCAGTTGGATACCGGCGAACGCGGCTTTTCGTACCACGCCGACGCCCCCCTCGATATGAGAATGGACCGGGACTCGGATTTCAGCGCGTACGATGTAGTAAACACTTACAGCTGCGCCGACCTTGCAAGGATTATTCGTGATTACGGCGAGGAGCGTTACGCATCGCGTATTGCTTCGGCGATAGTCAAGCGGCGCGAACTGCAGCCGATAGAGACCACTCTGGAGCTTTCGGATATAATTAAGAGCGTATTTCCGCCAAAGGAGCGGTTCGAGGGCAAAAATCCCTCGCGCAGAACCTTCCAGGCGATAAGGATAGAGGTCAACCGTGAGCTCGACGCCATACCTGCCGCGCTGGATGCGGCGGTTGCCGGCTTGAAGAGCGGCGGAAGAATCGCAGTCATCACCTTTCACTCCCTCGAGGACAGATTGGTCAAGGAGAAGTTCAGAGAATACATAGACGGCTGTACCTGCCCCAAGGACTTTCCGGTTTGCGTGTGCGGCTTTAAGCCGTCTCTGAAGCTGATAAATAAGAAGCCGATTACGGCGGATACTCAGGAACTCGATGAAAATCTCAGGGCGAGGAGCGCTAAGCTGAGGATCGCCGAAAAGCTCTGAGTCAGATAAAATATTATGAAAGGAACGGTTTTTGTGAACAACGTCAGAATGCGCGAAAAAGCGCAGGACCGCGCCGGTTCTCGTCCTTCGTCCCGACAGACGGCCGCGGGGGATTATAAAAGGCGTGTCAAGCCGAGAAACGTGAATTCAGCCGTGTCGGCGAGTCCGAATTCGATTAATAAGAACCTTCGGAAAATAAATTCCCGTTACGTAGCCGTTCCGAGAGTGCGCGAGGCGGCCCCCGCAAGGGTCAGCGCCCGCTATAGGGTCAGGGCGAAGCAGACCGCCCTTGTTACCGAGAAGGCAAAGTCAAAGAGGCCGTTCCCGATAGTTGCTATTACTGCCTGCCTGCTTGTCACGGCGGTATTTATGTATATCATTTCGTTATACATTAAGCTTGACGACTATAATTCCGAGATCAGTGCGGTCAAATCCGAGATATCTCAGCTTCGCGAGGACGCGACGGTGCTTCAGGTCGGAATAGAGACAAAGTTCAACCTCGACATGGTGGAGAAAGCCGCTGTCGAGGAATATGGAATGGTAAGCGCTGATACACTTCAGAAGACATATGTTTCGGTCACCGCGGATGACGTCGGTGAGGTTATCACACCGTCAGGGAAAAAGAATTCGCTCGGCTCGCTTTTTTCCGGAATCGGCTCGGCTCTCAATTTAAGGTAATACCTGGGGAAGCTTCTGCATAAGCATTGATTATAGGAAGATTATCTCATGTATCCTCAACGGCAAGGCTACAAAGAGTAAAGGAGGAAATTTCCACTTTACTCTTTTTCGCACTAAATAAGCGACAAATCCGATACGGGAGCGGTCAATGGACGAACGAATAAATGCCGGCAAAATCGGTTTATATAAAAGAATAAGAGTCATATACGCGCTCATGCTGATTGTCTGCGCCCTGCTTATCGGCGTACTTGCAAATATACAGCTCATAAATTATGAAAAATATCAGCTTTCTACGGTTGACCAGTACACCAAAGAGGTCGAAATAAGCGCTAAGCGCGGCACTATTTACGACTGTAATATGAAGCCGCTCGCGGTAAGCGCTACCGTTGAGAGAGTGTTTATCGACCCGAGCAAAATACCTGACATGACAGTCTCCGAATACATCGAAGATAAGCTTACATACTTTGAAGAAGACGAGGTCGAGGCCGAGAGAGCACGCTTAAACGAGGTTTTTAAGGACAAGAGCATTACCATAGCGCAGGATATAGCCAACGAGCTGTCCGATTACCTCGGCGTAGACAAGGAGACCATACTAAAAAAGACCGAAATGACCAAGCGCGCCGACGAGACCGTTAAGAATCAGGTCGAGCTGGAGGTCACGGCAAAAATTCGCGAAATGATAAAGGCGAAGTATTACTCAAAGTACATTTTCTTCGCCGAGCAGACAAAGCGCTACTACCCCTACGGCTCACTTGCCAGCCACGTCTTAGGCTTTACCGGCACGGATAATGTCGGTCTTCAGGGAGTAGAGGCGTACTACGAGAGCATACTTCAGGGCATCCCCGGCAAGACCATCACCGCGAAAAACGGTCGGGGCGACAGCATGAGCTTCAAGTACGAGACATATGTTTCCGCTCAGGACGGCACCGACATTATGCTGACCATAGACTGGACCATTCAGCATACCCTCGAGAAGTATCTCGAAAAGGCGCTGTCCGAGACTCAGGCACGTAACAAGGTCTGCGGCATTATTATGGATGTAAATACCGGCGGTATTCTCGCTATGGCGACCATGCCGGACTTTGATTTGAACGAGCCGTTTGTGCTGGACGGCGATTCGGCGGCAAAGCTCGAAGAGTTTGAGGGCACCGACGAGGAAAAGACCAAGTTTAAGAGTGACCTTCTGTATTCCATGTGGAAGAACAAGGCAATAACGGAGATATATGAACCCGGCTCGACCTTTAAGGTTATCACCAGCACCATGGCGCTTGAGGAGGGATTGACAAATCCCACCGAGCAGTTTAACTGCTCCGGCAGCATAACCATTCCCGGATATCCGCAGCCCATTCACTGCCACAAGACCACCGGACACGGCACCCTGACCTTCCGCGAAGCGCTCATGCAGTCCTGCAACCCCACCTTCGTGCGAATTTCCCAGAGAATCGGAACGGATCTTTTCTATAAATATTATCAGGCTTACGGTTATACCGGCAAAACCGGTATAGATATGGCGGGAGAGGCCTCCAACCTGTTCTTTACGAATTTCAACACCGTCGACCTTGCTGTTGCAAGCTTCGGCCAGAACTTCAAGGTTACGCCCATTTCCCATCTTACAGCCTTTGCGGCGGCGGTCAACGGCGGATATCTTCTGACCCCGCATATACTCAAGGCGACAGTGGACGAAAACGGAAATGTAGCCGAGGGCTATGATACCTCGGTCAAGCGTCAGGTTGTCAGCGAAGAGACCAGCGCGTATATACGCGACTTTCTGGAGGGCGCTGTCGAATCGGGCGGCGCGAAAAACGCCGCGGTTGCGGGCTACCGCATCGGTGCAAAGACAGGTACGTCCGTAAAGACCGAAAAGAGCGGCACGGAGAAATATTATATCGCGTCGACCATAGCCGTCGCGCCGATAGACGATCCGCAGATAGCGGTAATGATAATCGTGGATGAGCCTGTCGGCTCCTTCTACGGCGGCATCGTTTCCGCGCCTATAGCCTCGAATGTTTTGAGCGAGGTGCTTCCGTATCTCGGCATCGAGCCGAGCTACGAGCAGGGCGAGATAGACAGTGTTGTCGGAACTGCAGTCTCGAATTATGCAAACAGAACCGTTGACGATGCAAAGGCAGATATAACAAAGAACGGTTTTGAATATAAGATAGTAGGAAACGGCGAAAAGGTAGTCGGACAGAGCCCCCAGTACGGAGCGACGCTGCCGCCGGGCGGAATAGTCGTGCTTTATACCGAGGAGGGCGACGCCCAAAAGGTGGCGGTCCCGAATGTCATCGGCAAGACCGCTTCCGAGGCGAATAGGATGCTGACTAACGCCGGATTGAATGTAAGTATAGCAAATTCTACCGTAAGCTCCGAGAGGGGAGCGGTGGTTTACCGTCAGAGCAAGGCAGACGAGGAGGTTCCGCTGGGAACCGTGATATCTCTCGACTTCCGTGTTTATGACAATGTTTCGGATTAGCGATTTCCAAGGAAAGAGGATTGACGGATGCAAATCGGTACGCTTATAAAAGAACTTGAGGTCAAAAAAGTGAATATTGGCGGCGGTACCGAGATAAGCGGGATTTGCTCCGATAACCGCCGGGTCAGGAAGGGCGACCTCTTTGTCTGCATACGCGGCGCACACCACGACGGCCACGATTATGTGAAAGAGGTGCTCGAAAAGGGCGCTGTCGGCGTTGTCTGCGAAAAGGCTCCGTGCGGCGGACTGCCGTATATTGAGGTCGAGGATACCCGTCACGCGCTGACGCTGCTGTGCGCGGCGTTTTACGGCCATCCCGAGCGCAGCTTTAAATATGTGATAGGTATTACCGGCACCAACGGCAAGACCTCCACCTCGTTTATGCTCAAGTCGATTTTTGAGGCGGCGGGTATTAAGGTGGGACTTATCGGGACCATGAGGTGCCTTTTGGGCGACCGCGAGCTGGAAACAGATAAATCCGGAGCGGTGCTGACTACTCCCGAGCCGGAGCTGCTGTTCCGGCTGTTTGCCAAAATGCGCGACGGCGGCGCCGAATGTCTCATTATGGAGGTTTCGAGCCACTCGCTTGAGCAAAAGAGGGTGGACGGCATTCGTTTCAGCGCCGGGATTTTCACTAATCTCACGCGCGACCATATCGATTTTCACGGCAGTATGGAAAATTATACGGCGGCCAAGAAAAAGCTGTTCTCAATGTGCGATATAGGTATTTTCAACAGCGACGACCCCCATTCCGAATATATGTCGGCTGATGTGCCCTGCAAAAAGTACTTTTACGGCGTTGAGCGCAATGAGCCTGACTTTATAGCAAAAAATGTTTTGTATAAGGGCGCCTTCGGCGTCGAATATCAGTTTTTGAGCGACGACGGCGTCTGCCGCATAAAGCTCTCGATACCGGGCAACTTCTCCGTATTGAATTCACTTGCGGCGGCGTCGGCAGCCCATGCCCTCGGCGTCGGAAACGACGCGATAGCCGCAGGTCTCGCTTCGATAAAAAATGTCGAGGGTCGGATAGAACGCCTTGAGACGGATACCGATTACTCTGTGTTCATCGACTTCGCACATACGCCCGACGCTCTCGAAAATATCATAAAATCGGTCAGAAGCTTTACGGAAGGCAGGGTAATAACGCTTTTCGGATGCGGCGGAGACCGCGACCGCGGCAAGCGTCCCCTCATGGGCGAAATAGCCGCAAAGCTCTCGGATTTTGTTGTAGTCACCTCGGACAATTCGCGAACCGAGGATAAAAACTCGATAATTTCGGACATTCTCGGGGGTATGAGGGATACGCCTACTCCATATACCGTTATTCCCGACAGAACCGAGGCCATAAAATTTGCGCTGTCCGACGCAAAGACAGGCGACTCGATAATACTTGCGGGTAAGGGACACGAGGAGTACGAGATAGATTCCACGGGCAAGCACCCGTATTCCGAAAGACATATTGTAGAAGCATTTCTGAATGCAAATAATCACTGACAGGGGAAATAACGATGCTTGATCTGAAGCTCGATGAAATAAATAATGTTCTCGGCGGGACACTTTACGGCACTCCCGAAAAAACTGTTTTGCGAGTAACTACCGACAGCAGGGATGTAGAGGCAGGCGATCTCTTTATCGCTCTCAAGGGCGATAAATTTGACGGCCACAGCTTTGTGAAAGGTCTGCCGCATGATGTTGCGGGCGCCGTGGTTGAATACAGGATAGATACCGACATTCCGCTTATAGTCGTTCCGGACGCTCTCAGGGCGCTCGGGACTCTTGCCACATATCAGCGCGATATCTGCGATCTTACATATGCGGTTGCGATAACCGGCTCGGTCGGCAAGACTACCACTAAGGAGCTTATAGCAAATGTCCTGTCGGAAAAGTTCAAGACTCATTATACAAAGGGAAATTTCAATAACCATATAGGTCTGCCGCTGACTTTGCTCGGACTCGAAAAGAGCGACGATGTTCTGATAAGCGAGATGGGCATGAGCGCCCGCGGAGAAATAGAGTACCTCACAAGGATTGCAAAGCCCAATATCGCAGTCATTACCAATATCGGCGTTTCGCATATCGAAATTCTCGGCAGCCGCGAGGAGATACGAAATGCCAAGCTCGAGATTCTCTGCGGCATGGAAAAGGGCAGTACGGTCATATTAAACGGCGATGAGCCGCTTTTGAACGACGAAACCGCGGCAGAACTGCTGCGCGGCTTCAAGGTGGTTCGCGTGGGACTGGGCGACGATAATGACTATTATCCCCTCGATATATATAAGGGAAGCGATTTTTTGAGCTTCAATATCATGACTCGCTCGGGCGAGGACAGACTGACCATTCCCGCGGTCGGCGACCATTTTGTCAGAAATGCAATGTTCGCGTATGCCGTCGGCGTAGAGTGCGGCGTCAGCCGTGACGATATCAAGAAGGGACTTTCAAATTACGAATCAGAGGGACTTCGCCAGCGTATATATAAGAAGGGCAATATTACCGTTATTGCGGATTGCTATAACGCCAGCCCCGAGTCCATGTCGGCGGCGCTTGCGGTGCTGGGCGACAGAGCTTCGCGGCGCGTTGCGGTGCTGGGCGATATGCTCGAGCTGGGAGAAATGACCGAGAAGCTGCACCGCGAGGTGGGCGAGATGGTTAAAAACGCCGGCGTTGATATGCTGTATACCTACGGCGAGGCGGCAAAGTTTATTGCCGCGGGCGCTATGGATGCGGGAATGAAGCACGGCTGCTGCGCCTGCTTCACCAGCAAGAGCGTGCTGGCGCATGAGCTTCAATGCGACCTGTCTGGCGGCGAAACCGTTCTTTTCAAGGCAAGCCGCAAGATGAAGCTCGAGGATATCATTTCACTCGCAGGTCTGAGCGAAGAATAATTTTACTCAATATATAGGACGGTCAACATCATGAGCGATTATCTTTTCTTTGTTTGCGCGGCTGTGCTTTCGTTTGCGGTCACCTGCATTCTGTCCAAGCTTTTTATCCCCGTACTGCGGAAAAAGAAGCTCGGCCAGACTATTCTTGAGATAGGCCCCGCCTGGCATAAGTGCAAGGAGGGCACGCCGACCATGGGCGGACTCTTCTTCATCGGCGGACTGATTGCTTCCCTCTTAGTCTTCGGCATTTGGGCGGCGCTTACCAACCGTGACGTATCGCTTGTAATTATACTTATAATGATGTTGCTTTATGCGGCGATAGGCTTTATCGACGACTATGTCAAGCTTGTAAAGAAACGCAATCTCGGCTTGACGGTTTTGCAGAAATTTGTTTTGCAGTTTGCTGTGGCGGCGGCCTTTTTGTTTGCGCTCAAGCTCAATAATCCCACGCTTTCCACGGCGATAAGACTGCCGTTTGTCAGCGAGCCGATAGAACTTGGCATATTTTACTGGCTGTTCTCCATGGTCTTTATCGTCTTTATCGTCAACAGCGTAAATCTGAATGACGGTATAGACGGGCTCTGCGGAAGCGTTACGCTTGTCGTAATGATCTTCTTTGCGCTTGTCACTATCAAGCTCGGCGGCGCATATACCGCTACCCGGCTTGTTGTCATCGGAGGCCTACTCGGCGGCCTTGCCGGCTTCCTCGTGTTCAATCTGCACCCCGCGAAGGTGTTTATGGGCGACACCGGCAGCCTGTTTTTGGGCGCGGCGGTGGTAGGCATCGCCTATTGGCTCGACAATCCTCTGCTGGCGGCAGTCGCAGGACTTGTGTATATAATCGAGTCGGTCAGCGTAATGCTTCAGGTAGCTGTTTTCAAGCTGACCGGCGGCAAGCGCCTGTTCAAAATGGCGCCGATACATCATCATTTTGAAAAATGCGGATGGTCTGAGAACAGGGTAGTAATAACCTTTACTGTTTTTACCGCGTTTTTCTGCATACTTGCGTATGTTTCTCTTTGTCTGTAATATTACTTAGTTGAGGTAGAGCTTTTGAAGAACAAGAATGAGAAAAAAGACATAAGCTCGGCCGAGCTGTCTCCGAGGCGCAAAAAACTTGTCGCTGACGATCAGCCGGCGGTTTCGACAGGGCAGATTGTCCGCTTGAAGAGCGGCGTTGACCGCCCTTTTCTGCTTATTGTCATAGTATTGCTCTGCATAGGCACTACCATGGTCTTCTCGGCGAGCTATGCTTACGCTAAGGAGTACTATAATGACAGCTATTACTTTTCCAAGCGGCAGATAGTGTGGGCGGCGGCTTCTATCGCGATTATGTTTCTTGTCAGCCGCGTCGATTATTTGCTTATTAAACGCTGGGTTAAGCCGTTTTTCGCGGTTTCGCTGCTGCTGCTCGCGCTTGTTCCGTTTATCGGTCACGCGTCCGGCGGTGCCAAGCGCTGGCTCGACCTCGGTTTCATCAGCCTGCAGCCCAGCGAATTGGTAAAGGCGGCCATCGTCATAATGTTTGCCGATTATGCCGTGCGAAATCAGAGCCGAATGCATACCGTCAAGTACGGCATTATCTATTACGGCTTGTGGACGGGTATTATTTGCGCCTTCCTTTATTTGCAGCCGCACCTTTCGGGAATGATAATCATGCTGGCTTTGACGGCGATAATGATGTACGCCGGCGGAAGCCGTCCCAAGCACCTTGCCGTAGTGTCGGCATTGGGAGTTGCGGCGCTGGCCGTGCTGATATTCTTCACCAGTCACGGTCGCTCGCGAATAAATATTTGGCTTCATCCCGACCTTGACCCCAGCGGCAAGGGTTGGCAGCCGCTGCAGTCGCTGTACGCCATCGGCTCGGGCGGCTTTTGGGGAGTCGGCCTGGGACAGAGCAGACAGAAGCACCTTTATCTGCCGGAGCCGCAAAACGATTACATTTTCGCGATACTTGCGGAGGAAATGGGATTTATCTTCGCCGTAGCCGTGCTTGCGCTGTTTATGATACTTATCTGGCGAGGATTTTATATTGCCCGCAACGCCCCGTCGCGCTTTGCGTCCCTTGTCGTTATCGGCCTTATTTCGCAGGTCGCCGTTCAGGTGCTGTTGAATATCGCGGTCGTTACTAATTCGATACCCAGTACCGGTATTTCGCTTCCGTTTTTCAGTTACGGAGGCACCTCGCTTATGATTTTCATGGCGGAGATGGGAATTGTACTTAATATTTCCAGATATTCCTACATAGAGAAATCGTAGCGTCGGTTGACATGCTTCAGATATGTCTGTAGAATAATTGTGCGCTTTTTATTAATCGAAGGGAATGGTCAGTATTATTAGGGTATTACTCAGCGGAGGCGGCACCGGCGGCCATATAAATCCGGCGCTGTCTATAGCTAAGAAAATAAAAGAGATGCGTCCCGACAGCGAGATAGCCTTTGTCGGCACCCCGGGCGGAATGGAGAATAAGCTGGTGCCTAAGGCGGGCTTCCCGCTTTATCACATTGAAGTAATGGGCTTTCAGCGCAAGCTTTCGGCGGAAAACATCAGAAAAAATGTACGCGCCGCATACCTTGCGGTGGAGTCGGTGCATAAGGCAAAGAGGATAGTGCGCGAGTATAAGCCCGATATCGTCATCGGAACCGGCGGCTATGTGTCGTGGCCGGTGCTTAAAGCGGCGGCGTCTCTCAAAATACCGACGCTGATTCATGAGCAGAACGCGGTGCCGGGCGTAACTACAAAGAAGCTTTCCCGTTATGTCGACAGGGTAATGATATCCTTCGAGGACAGCCGCAGGTACTTTGACTGCCCCGATGAAAAATTAGTGCTGTCCGGCAATCCGCTGGACCCTGCGCTCAATACTCTCGATTACGAAAAATCGCGTCAGGAGCTCGGCATCGACCGTCCGTACATCCTTTCCTTCGGCGGCTCACTGGGAGCGCGCGAGCTCAATAAGGCGGTCTACGCCGTCATTAAGGATTATTCCTCTGAAAATAATGTCATTCATCACCATGCCTTCGGCTCCCGCGAGTGGCCGAAGTATGAGGAAAAGAGCGAGCGCGACGGCTTGGATAAATGTGATAATATCAAGCTTTTTGAGTATATTTACGATATGAGCCTGCGCGAAAGTGCCGCCGATCTCGTAATTTGCCGTGCCGGCGCAATGACGCTGAGCGAGCTTGCGGTTATCGGCAAGGCGGCGATATTTATACCCAGTCCGAATGTCGCCAACAATCACCAGTACAAAAACGCTCTGGTTTACAAAAAAGCAGGTGCGGCAGAGCTTATCGAGGAGAAGGATTTGACCCCCGAGCGGCTGATAGCAACAGTGCGCGAGCTTATCGAGGATTCGTGCCGCCGCGAAAAAATGGCGGCTGAGGCTAAGAAGCTTGCCCTCGGAAATGCCGACAGCGTGATATACGGTGAAATCGAAAAGCTGCTCAATAACCGTTGAATTCAAATAAGAAAGGAGCCGCAGTGGAAACAAACGAGCTGAGTATGCTTGCCGTTCAGAAGCGAGTCCGTGCAAAGCGTATCAAGAGACGCATTTTCTACCTTGCGCTTCTTTTGATGGTCGGCGCGGTTTTGACGGCAGTGGTAATCAAAAAGTTCTTTATAGTAAATGAAATAAATGTCAGCGACACCGTTGTTTATTCAAAGGAGGAGATAGCGGAGGGTTCGGGCATCAGCATCGGAATGAATATGCTGAGCGTTCATCCGGAAGCCGTCAGCGCGTTGCTGAAAGAAAAATTTCCGTTTCTGGTCGAGGCCGACGTAACGCGAAGCCTGCCGGATTCCGTTGACATTACCGTCGACGAGGAGCGGGGCCCGATGTATATTTGCGTGGCGGGCGAGATGTTCGCACTGTCGCCGGAGCTTAAGGTGCTCTCGCGCATTGAGTCGCCCAGCGCCTTCGGAGATACGTCGAGAATATGCCTTGTCAACAGTAATGTAAAAAGCTGTATCGTCGGGAGCGAGCTTGCATATGCGGATGAAAATACACTCGATATGACTCGCGAGGTCTACCGTGCAGTTGCCGATAAGCAGATTACCGACAAGGTTTCGAGCATAGATTTGACGGATAAGTTTCATATCGCTCTGGTGTACGATAACCGCTTTAATGTACAGCTCGGAAATTCCGAAGACCTGTCATTCAAAATTGCGCTGTTTCTGAAGGTAACCGAACAGCTGTACGATACCGATAAGGGCGAGATAGATGTCTCTGACCTCAAGGCGGCGTATGTTAAGTTGAATACCGGAATTTAGCAAAAAAGTTTGAAATATGAGCGTTTTTTTTGGATTTTAAGTCGAATTTGGCAGAATTAGGTCAAGTTTTTTTCAAAAAAACCTTGCAAAATGCAGAAATTAATATTAGAATATTATATATTAGTATATAAAGTTGTAAGTGTGATTTTTTACTCAATATTTCAAGGGTAAAAGACATCGAATATATTAGGAGGATTATTAGAATGGCTGATATGGAAAATTATGATGCCGGCGTGGTGATAAAGGTCGTTGGTGTCGGCGGTGGCGGAAACAACACCGTGAACAGAATGATTGCGTCAAACACAAGAGGTGTCGAGTTCGTAGCTATCAATACCGACCGACAGGCACTTATAAACTCCAAGGCAGACCTTAAGATACCGATCGGTGAGAAAATCACCAAGGGTCACGGAGCGGGTGCAAATCCCGATGTCGGCAAGAGAGCTGCCGAAGAATCCATAGATGAAATTACCGAAGCGCTCAAGGGCGCCGATATGGTGTTCATTACAAGCGGCATGGGCGGCGGTACAGGTACCGGTGCCAGCCCCGTTATTGCTAAGGTCGCTAAGGATATGGGCATACTTACCGTCGGTATTGTTACCAAGCCTTTCGCCTTCGAGGGCAGAAAGCGTATGGAACAGGCCGAGATGGGTATTGCTAATCTCAGCGAGTTTGTAGACAGCCTTGTGGTCATCCCCAATGAGCGTCTCAAGATGGTTTCCGAAACAAGAATTACGCTTCTCAATGCGTTTGAGGTTGCCGACGGCGTACTCAGCCGCGGAGTTCAGAGTATTTCCGATCTTATCAACGTTCCCGGTCTTATCAACCTTGACTTTGCGGACGTTACGGCTATTATGTCCAATTCCGGCCTCGCTCACATGGGCGTCGGCTTCGGCAAGGGCAAGGATAAGGCGGAGTTTGCCGCTAAGATGGCTATTTCGAGCCCCCTGCTCGAGACCAGCATTTCCGGCGCTCGCGGAATCATCATCAATATCACTGCTTCACCCGATATCGGATTTGAAGAGGTCGATACTGCTTCGAGCATGATTTCGAGCGAGAGCCATCCCGATGCGACTATTATCTGGGGTGCTACCTTCGATAATAACCTCGAGGACGAGATGAAGATTACCGTTATCGCTACCGGATTTGACTCGGATAATGAACCTTCCGTAAAGAAGACGGCAGCAGAGGCAGCTGCGGCAAAGCCCGCAGAGAAGAAGAGCGAGCCTTCGGACGATGAGGATTCCATTGATGACCTCATTCAGATTCTCAACCGCTCAAAGGACAATTACTTCAATAAGTAATTTACATAAGTGTTTGTTTAAGCCCGCCGCGTTGCGGCGGGTTTTGCTTTTTTTTGCGTAACTTTCTTGACAAAGCATTACATAAATGTTAAACTGTAGTTTACGATAATTTTCGTTAGGAGTGTTATATATGGCAAAGGATTTTGAAAAAGGCGGAATTTCCGTTCAGACGGAGCATATATTCCCCGTAATCAAGAGATGGCTTTATTCAGATAAGGAAATATTCCTGCGCGAGCTGGTTTCGAACGCCTGCGACGCAGTTACTAAGCTCAAGCGCCTGGCGTCCCTCGGCGAGGTCAAGTGCTCCGACAGCTTTGATATCCACGTCGTTATCGACACCGACCTCGGAACACTGACTGTCCGCGACAACGGTATCGGCATGACCGAGGAGGAAATCAAGAAGTACATCAATCAGATAGCGCTGTCCGGCGCATTGGATTTCATCGAAAAGTATGAGGGAGAGGGTCAGTCAAACGACGGTATCATAGGTCATTTCGGCCTCGGCTTCTATTCGGCGTTCATGGTCGCAGATATCGTTGAAATACGTTCGCTTTCATATGCGCCGGCAAGCCGTGCCGCTTACTGGAGCTGCACGGAAACGGGCGAGTATGAGATGGGCGAGGGCGATAAGACCGACCGCGGCACCGAGATAATTCTTCACATTACAGATGCCGAAAAGGAGTTTTTGGATAAGACGAGAGTGCGCGCCGTGCTTGACAAATACTGTGCATTTATGCCGGTGGAGATATACCTTGATGTTGTGGGCGAAGAGCCCGAAAAGGATGCTGACGGCAAGGAAAAGGCAAAGGAACCGATAAACGATATCCATCCGCTTTGGCTCAGGCAGCCCTCCGAGTGTACCGACGAGGAGTATAAGGCCTTCTACAAAAAGGTGTTCAATGACTACAGAGACCCGCTGTTTTATATTCACATAAATGCGGATTATCCTTTGAATTTCAAGGGTATTCTCTATTTTCCGAGCATGAGCCACGAGTATTCCAACCTCGAGGGTCAGGTCAAGCTTTATTACAATCAGGTGTTTGTCGCGGATAATATCAAGGAGGTCATTCCCGATTATCTTATGCTTCTGAAGGGCGTGCTTGATTGCCCCGAGCTTCCTCTTAATGTCTCACGTAGCTACCTGCAGAACAGCGGCTATGTCAGCAAGATTTCGGCGCATATTACAAAGAAGATTGCGGATAAGATTAACTCCCTTTTCCAAAACGACAGGGAAAACTATCAGAAGATGTGGGACGATATCAAGCCGTTTGTGGAATACGGCTCGATAAGAGATTCAAAGTTCTTTGAGCGCGTAAAGAATTCCGTGATTTTTAAGACCACCGATGACGAATTTGTTACCAAGGACGAGTACATTGCTTCGCTTCCCGCGGCCGAAACAAAGCCGCAGGCAGAAAACTCGGGGGATAAGAAGGACGGCGCCGCCGAAAAGAAGAAGATTTACTATGCTACCAGTCAGCTTCAGCAGGTAAACTATATCAAGCTGTTCCGGGAAGCCGGTTATAAGGTGCTCAATCTCGACGCGCTTATCGATTCGCAGTTTATCAGCTTCTATGAAACTACGGAAAACGACATAAGCTTTGTCCGCATCGACTGCGACAGCTCGGTTCTCAAGCAGGACGATGCCGAGAAGATAGAAAACGAAGTTCTCAAGAAGCTGTTTGAGGAGTCGGCAAAGCAGGGCACCGAGATTGTCTTTGAGCGTCTCAACAGCGAAAAGACCCCCGCTATCATCACGCTTTCCGAAGAACAGCGCCGTTTTGCCGATATGATGAAGATGTATCAGCGCTCCAACAGTATTCCGCCTATGCCGGGCGAGGAAAAGCTGGTCGTAAACCTGAATTGCCCGCTTATCAAAAAGCTGGAAGCTCTTGCATCAGACGAGGCCTCACACGGTAAAGCGCAGGATATCGCCCATCAGATTTATGCGATAGCTGTGCTTGCACAGAGAACTCTGACAGCCGACGAGCTTTCGCAATTTGTCGATTCCAGCTTCCGGGTGCTTGAAAAGCTTTGACTTTTGGACTGAGGATATCAGCCGTTTCGCTGCAATAATCCGCCGCGGCGGCGAGTCCGGCGGAGTCCGGTCCGCCGAGTGAAAAAAGCCGACAGAATCTCAGATTCTGTCGGCTTTTGATATTATTTCTGATTGATAACCGCTCTTTTCGGCGGCCGCAGCTTATTCGCCCGCACCTTTCTCATCTTGCTTAGGAATATTGTCGCCTGCCGATTTTCCGTGAGATGCATTTGTATTAATCTTTCTTTTAGTGGTTCTTAGGCGGGACCACAGGATTATCAGTATCTGACCCGGAATGCCGAGGATCATTATTTGCCACGAATAGGGGAAGAAGAACAAAAAATAGAGCGTCAGCAAAAACGACCAGGCTAAAATTGAAATAATGACATAATTCAGCTTTCGGTTGCCCCAAATGGAGTTAAACACGAGAAAAACTATCATGGTTACCGGTATCGCGCTTATGAATATTCGCCACAGCCCCGAAAAGTCGTCTCTGATGAGGCCTATGCCTATAAACAGCGCCGACGCGACAAACCATACCAGCATTGCGGATAGTAAGGCTATCACCAGCTTATTGAGCTCGTACTTCGGATATCCCTCGGCTTGCTCTTTGGCTTGGTCGGCCGTGTGTTCGGTAATGAGATAATCCACCGTAACACAGAACAGATCCGCTATTTGCTTTAACACAGCAATGTCCGGCATTGATTCGCACCGTTCCCATTTGGATATCGCTTTGTCGGAGTAGTTGAGCCGCTCGGCGAGCTCCGCCTGCGTCATACCGTTGGCCTGTCTCAGCAGCGTTATGTTTTTTGAAACATTTTCCTTTATTTCCATATTACCCTTAAAAACCGTTGCAAACATTGCACTTTTTCTCTGTCTACTGTCAGTAGAGAGTCTGTTTACAGATAGTATAGCATATTTTTATTGCTGTGGGTGTATTTTTTTGAAAAAACTAAGTATCATCTTAAACACATGCCGAGCATATACTTTTCTGCGGCGCATAATTTATTATTGTAAACAGCGGGTAATGGTTATGAATAAGCTTTTTATATTCGGAGATTCGATTTTCAAGGGCGTAACGTATTCCGGAGAAACCGGCAGATACAGCCTTTTCAAAAGCTCTCTCGCCTCGCGGCTTGCCGGGCACGGAATTCAGCTTATCAATTCGAGCAAGATGGGCGCTACGATAGATAAGGGAATAGAGATAATGAACGCCGATCTTGCGGAATGCGGCGACGGCGACACGGTTTTGATAGAATACGGCGGCAATGACTGCAACTTCGACTGGAAAAAGGTGAGTGAAAATCCCGACGGAGAGTTTTCGCCCCGTACAGAGGAATCAGCCTTCAGGGAGCAATACGGAATAGCGATAGAAAAAGCACGTAAAACCGGAGCTAAGGTTTTTGCCTCGACGCTTTTTCCGCTTGATTCGGAGAAGTTCTTCGGGTATATAACAAAGGGGCTCGACCCCGACGGAATTCTTCATTGGCTGGGCGATAAATTTGAGCTTTACCGCTGGCAGGAGTACTACAGCTCGCTTGTGCAGGATATAGCGCATAAGCACGGCTGTCAGGTGATAGACCTGCGAAGCGACATAGCAAAGCTGCACAATCTCCCGTCGCTTGTCTGCGACGACGGCATACATCCGACTCTCAAGGCACATGAAATGATTGAGAATATTCTCTATAATTTCTTTGTACCGGAATCGGAGCGCTTGCCCGAAGCTCTCGCCTGAACGGCTTTATCACGGCTCTCGCTGTAAAGCGGGAGCCTTTTTGCGCTTTGCCGTTTCAAGAGGCGGAAACGCTTTTTTGCGTGCGATTGACAATACCGCGCGACAGGGCTTTGCTTTAAGCCCTTGTTTGTGTTACAATTACTTTGTAATCAGAATGTCTTTGAAAGGACCGAATATATGATTTCAAAGGATGAAATACTTGCCTTGGCACAGTTGGCGGAGCTCTCGGTTTCGGAGCAGGAGACCGGGGAGCTTGCGCGCGGCCTTGAGAAAATGATACAGTTTGCCGATGCGGTCAAAAGCGCGCCGGTCGATTTGACCGCTTGCGGTGAAAATAACAGCGGCAATCGCTTCAGAAGCGACGAGGCGGCCGCCTCGTTCCCGCGCAGGGAGATTCTGCAAAACGCCGGCGGCGGAGAAAACGGCTTTTTTAAGGTGCTTGAAAAGTAGGTGAGCGTGATGGGCAATATTAATAAGCTTCACGATATGCTTGTCGGAAAGCAGCTTTCGTCCCGGGAGCTTGCACAAATGTATATCGGCGCGATACAAAGCGAAAACGGCAGGCTTAACGCTTTTTCGCATACAACGCCCGAAACGGCGCTCGCCGCGGCGGATGCGGCGGACAAAAGAATCGCGTCCGGCGGGGATATTCCGCTGCTGTGCGGAATACCTATGGCGCTCAAAGCCAATATTTCCACTTGCGGAATTGTCACGGATTGCTGTTCGAAAATGCTTGACGGCTATCGCCCGATATTCGACGCGACCGTTTGGCAAAAGCTGACGGCAGAAGGTGCGGTTTTGCTCGGAAAGACCAATATGGACGAATTCGCCATGGGCTCGTCCACCGAAAATTCCTGCCACGGCACAACTTCCAATCCTTTTGATTTTAATAAGGTAGCGGGGGGAAGCTCGGGCGGTTCGGCGGCGGCTGTGAGCGCAAATCTCGCGGTTTATTCCCTCGGCTCCGATACAGGCGGCTCCGTTCGTCAGCCGGCAAGCTTTTGCGGCGTCTTCGGGCTGAAACCCACCTACGGCGCCGTCTCGCGCTACGGACTTATAGCCTATGCGTCGAGTCTTGAGCAGATAGGAGTAATCGCCGGAGACAGTGAGGACTGCGCCGTTGTTTTCGATGCTATATCCGGCCGCGACCCGCGGGACTCTCGCTCTGTGGATGTATTTGCCGCGCCCTCCCGGCGCTTGGACAGCGCTAAGGGCGTGAAAATAGGAATCCCCCGTGAGTTTTATGACAGTCTGTGCCCCGATGTGGCAAAAGCGCTGTCAAATGCCGCCGCGGTTTACCGATCGCTCGGCGCACAGCTTGTGCAGGTCAGCCTGCCGACGCTGAAGTACGCCCTGCCGGTATATTATATTCTCGCCTGTGCCGAGGCCTCCTCCAATCTCGGACGGTATGACGGCATTCGCTTCGGGTACAGGGCGCAGGGCGGTGAAAATGCACATGAAATTGCACGCAGAACCCGCACCGAGGGCTTCGGCGCCGAGGTGAGAAGACGAATCCTGCTGGGCACCTTCGTGTTGAGCTCGGGCTATTACGACGAATACTATAAAAAAGCAAATTTACTTCGCAAAAGTATAACCGCAGATTTTGAAAACTGCCTTAAGCAGTGCGATATTCTGCTTGCACCTACTGCTCCGACCGCGGCGTTTCGCAGGGGCATTGCCGTGTCCGATCCCGTGAAAACGTATCAGAGCGATATCTGCACCGTGAGCGCGAATATCGCCGGCTTGCCTGCCGCTGCCGTACCCTGCGGATTTGACGCCGACGGTATGCCGATAGGAATGCAGCTTATCGGCCGGGCATTTTGCGAACACACGCTTCTGGACGCGGCTCATATATTTGAGACCGCCACAGAGCGGATTTACATAAAAAACAGCAGATTGGGAGTGCAGCTTTGATGTATGAAATGATAGCGGGGCTTGAAACCCACGTCGAGCTCAATACAAAGACCAAGATTTTCTGTTCCTGCACTACCGGGTTCGGCGGCGAGCCTAACACACATTGCTGTCCGGTTTGCGTAGGATTGCCGGGAACGCTTCCGGTGCTCAACGAACAGGCGGTCAATTACGCGATCAAAGCGGGACTTGCGCTCAATTGCCGCATAAATCCTCTCTCGAAAATGGACAGGAAAAACTATTTTTATCCCGATCTTCCGAAGGCGTATCAGATAACCCAGCACGAAAAACCGCTCTGCGAGGACGGATATGTCCGCCTGAAAAGCGGTAAAACCGTTCGTATCAAGCGAATACATATCGAGGAGGATGCGGGCAAGCTGATTCACGAAAACGGCAATACCTTCGTGGATTATAACCGCGGCGGCGTTCCCCTTATTGAAATAGTCACCGAGCCCGATTTCCGTTCTGCCGACGAGATAAGGGAATATATCGGAAAGCTTCAGCTGATTATCCGCTACACCGGCATTTCGGACGTCAGAATGCAGGAGGGCTCGCTCAGGTGCGACGTCAATATTTCGGTCAGACCGCAGGGCGCGCAGACGCTCGGCACACGCACGGAAATCAAGAATATGAATTCGCTGTCATTTATTTCGAAGGCACTGCGGTACGAATTTGACAGACAGACCGCCTTGCTCGAAAGCGGCGGCGAGGTAGTACAGGAAACGCGGCGCTTTAATGAAAAAACCGGCAAAACCGAGAGCATGCGCTCCAAGGAAGACGCGCACGATTACCGATATTTTCCGGAGCCCGACCTCGTTGATATCCTTGTGGATGAACAGAGGGTAGAGGCAATACGCGCCGCCTTGCCCGAAATGCCGGACGCCAGAGAAAAGCGCTATCTGTCGGAATACGGCATCCCGGAGCCGGATTGCGCAAACATATGCAAATACCGCCGCATCTCCGAGTATTTCGATGAGGTGTGCAAATACATCAAAACGCCGAAAACCGCGGCAAACCTGATAACGTCACATATTTTCAAGCGCTTTCCGACAGAGGCGGATAAGGAGCGGTTTGATATCTCGGTATCGCCCGAAATGCTTGCCGAGCTTATTGAGCTTGCGGAAAGCGGCGGAATCAACTCGTCTGTAGTTAAGAAAACGCTTGAAAAAATGCTGGATACGGGACGCCGCGCGTGCGAGCTTGTGGACGAGAGCGATATGAGCGGGATCGGCGAGGAGGAACTTAACGCCGTCTGCCGCAGAGCGGTTGAAGCAAATCCCAAGGCCATAGCCGACTTCAGGGGCGGCAAGCAGGCGGCGCTCATGCCCTTGGTCGGGTTTGTAATGAAGGAAACCCGCGGAAGAGCGGACGCCGCAAGGGCACGGGCGGTTATAGAGAAAATGGCGGGCGGCTGACCCACATTGGCGCGCGGCGCGGCTGTTGAGACAAGCCTCGTGCCGCTGTTTCGGGTAAAGCGCATACGCAGGAAAGGGCGCACGGCCGATTTTTTGCCGCCGCTCCCGTTTTGCGAAAAAAACCCTTTTATTTTCGCATATTTTATGTTACAATATCAGCATGAGTAGATATACTCTCAAATGACTCTTAATAACCTTTAAGTCAGTTGGAATCAAACGGAAGGCGGTGGACGTATGGGAGCCGTAAAAGAGTGGTTTTCAAACCTCGGAAATCTTTTTGCCAATATGAATCCGATAGTCGATATTATCGATATTCTCATTGTTTCGGTAATCCTGTATTATGCTTTCATGTTTGTTCGCGAGCGCCGTGCCGGCAAGCTGGCCGTCGGCGTTGTTATCCTGCTGATAGCACTCGGCATAAGCGAGCTTTCGGGTATGAAGGCATTCAGCTTTATCATAGAAAACATAATGCAGGTCGGACTTATCGCGCTTATCATCATCTTTCAGCCGGAGCTTCGCTCGGTGCTGGAGAAGGTGGGCGGCGGCGTTACGAATATCGGTGAGTCCAAGCGAAAGAGCGATGTCGTTTCGTGGCTCGACGAGCTGACTACAGCCTGCTCGGACCTTTCCGACAGCAGGACGGGAGCTTTGATTGTCATTGAGCGGGAGACCCGCCTGGGCGATGAAATAAGAACCGGCGTTCCCGTCAATGCCGATATCAACTGCGCGCTTATCAAGAATATTTTCTTCAATAAAGCTCCGCTTCACGACGGCGCAATGATACTGCGTGACGGACGCATCCATTCCTGCGGGTGCTTTTTGCCGCTCTCGCAGAATAATTCCATCGACAAAAATCTCGGCACCCGCCACCGGGCCGCACTCGGTCTGAGTGAAATCAGCGATGCTCTCGTGGTGGTGGTCAGCGAGGAGACAGGCACTATTTCGGTGGCAAGAAACGGAAAGCTGAAAAGAGATTTCGATAAATATACGCTTCAGAACGAGCTTGTGTCGCTGCTCGACCTTGACAACAGGGAATCGGGAGGCAGACTCAAGCTGCGCAAGAATAAGTGAGATAATAAATAACGGGGAAAGGACGGCAAGATTTTATGAAAAAGAGTAAGCAAGAGCCGCTGGATGTCGGAAGTATTTTCAGCGAAAAATCCGACGGCGGCAGCGGTGCGCCGTCAGCCGGCGCGTCCTCCGGAGCTTCACAGCCCTCGCCGTCTTCCTCTCAGAAGGGCTCCCTCGCCGCAAAAATACTTGCCGTGCTGTGCGCGGTGGTTATTTGGGTTTATGCGTCGAGTGTCGATACCACTACAACGACAAAGAACTTCAGTAATCTCGCGGTGACAAATAAGTACGCCGCCGAGCTTGTCGAAAACTATAATATTTCCGTCATCTCAGGCAATGACGCATTGGTTGATATTACCGTGGAGGGCAAGAAAAATACCATAAATAAGCTGACAGAGGACGACATTGTTACCTATGTCGATCTCTCGGGAATAACCGAAGCCGGCGAATACACGCTCAAGGTAAATGTAAACGTGCCCAACGGCGTGAATGTTTCCGTTTGCAGCCCGAGCTCGGTCACTGTGTTCGTGGACGAAGAGGTATCCGAGTCCAAGCCGGTCAAAACCAGCACGACGTTTGTCAAGTCAGATTCCGATTATATGGTGGATGAAAGAATAGAGACGCCGACCGTTATGGTCACAGGGCCGAAGAGCGTCGTGGACAGCGTCAGCTGCGCGCTTTTGAATATAGACCTCGGCACACTTTCTTCCAGCGTTGACGTTGTCAGCAGGATAACTCTTGTGGATAATTACGGAAACGAAGTGGTAAATCCGTATTTGAGGACCAATGTTTCCGAGGTAAATGTGCATTACTCGGTTGAAATGTATAAGACGGTGCGTTTGACTACCGACCTGCGAAACGGCACTCTCGGTTCGGACGCTGTTGACGTCAGGCTTTCAGCGGACGAGATACTCGTCAAGGGAAGCGTAGAGGACCTTGCAACGCTTGACGAATATACCTTCTATACGCTTGACGAGGAGCTGCTGTATAACGATGTGTTTTCTTCTAATGTCCGTTTGGTGCTCCCGGAGGGAATTGAAAATGCAAGCGATATTTCGGATATAACCGTCACCGCCCGGGTCAGGGAGGGCAGCGTCCGCCGCCTGCCGGTTTACCTGGACGCCCAAAGCCTTGCCGATTGCAATATCAGGGTTATAGAGCCGGGCGATATGAGGTATTCGTTTACCGATACATACTTTACGGTAAGCGTGCGCGGCAATTCAAAGGATTTTGAAAAGCTCAGCAAGGAGGAGATTGTTTCGTCTCTTAATCTTACTATTGATATGTCGGACCTTTCAAGTCCCGGTCCGACTGTGGTACCGGTGACAGCGGCGCCTTCGGCAAATATAGGGTATTACGTTGTTTATTCCACCGATAAAAAGGACGACTGCAGCGTGGATGTGAGATTGTCAAAGTGAAAATAATCGTAAATAATATCAAAATTCCGTTTGATTGCGACGACCCGCGGGATCAAATAGAGTCATATCTGAAGAAACGCCGCCTCGGCCGCGATTTCACGGTGTATAAAGAGTCCCTCGACGCACGTCGGGCACCGGATATCAGCTTTGTTTATTCCGTGGTTACGGAATGTGACGGCGAGCTTCCGCCGGATTGCAGGGCTTTTCCGGAAAAAGAGGATTACATAGCTTCGCTCCCCGTGTCGGACGGCACGGGGAGCCGTCCTGTTGTGGTGGGCTTTGGACCGGGCGGGATGTTTTGCGCCCTTTTGCTTGCAGAGCGCGGTTTTCGCCCGATAGTGCTTGAGCAGGGCGACGATATCGATACCCGCGCCCGTAAGGTCGAGGAGTATTTTTCGGGCGGCAGTCTCGATGCTTACTCAAATGTTCAGTTCGGCGAGGGCGGAGCGGGCAGCTTTTCCGACGGCAAGCTTATCACCAGAATAAAGGACAGCCGCTGTGCCTTCGTTTTGTCGGAATTGGTCCGCTTCGGCGCCGACCGCGAGATATTGACGCTTGCCAGACCGCATATCGGAACTGACCGCCTTCGCGGTATTGTCAAGGGTGTGCGCAACAGGATTATAGAGCTGGGCGGAGAGGTGCGCTTTAATACGAGGGTGACCGATATCCTTCCGTCGGGAAATGGAGCGCAGGTCTGCTGTCAGGGCTCGGCTTCGCTTTGTTCGGACGGCGTTTTTCTGGCTCTCGGTCATTCGGCGCGCAAGAGCTTTGCAATGCTTCGCGACAGAGGCTTTCGCCTCGAAGCCAAGGATTTCTCCGTCGGCATGAGAATTGAACATCTGCGGCGCGACGTCGAGCAAAGCCTGTACGGTGCGGCGCTTGATTCAAAGTATGCCTACCGTCTCCCGTCTGCGGAGTATAATGTGTCGGCGCGCTGGGGAAACGACGGCGTTTACTCGTTTTGTATGTGCCCGGGCGGCGTGGTGGTGCCGTCGGCGGATGAAAGCGACGGCTTTGTTACAAACGGAATGAGCTATTACGCCCGCGACGGAGTAAATTCCAATTCGGCTATTGCCTTCAGCGTCACAAAGGAAGTTCACGGCGGCGACCCGTTTAAGGGAATGGAGTTCCAGCGCTCTCTTGAGAAAAAGGCGTTTCTGCTGGGCGGCGGCAAGGGAAAGGCGCCCTGCCAGACGCTCGGGGATTTTGCTGATAATGTCAGAAACACGGCGTTTTCGGATATCCGTCCGTCCGTACCGGTCGGCTACGAATATGCAAATCTGAATGAGCTTTTTGATGGCAGGCAGCGTTCACTTTTAATGAGGGGAATATCCCATTTCGCAGGCGTCCACTCGTTTTTTGCGGATAAGCGCGCGGTGCTTACGGCAGTTGAAAGCCGCACGTCGTCGCCTGTCAGGATAACCCGCGGCGATACTCTCGAGGCTGTCGGCTTTCCGGGTATATATCCCGTGGGCGAGGGCGCGGGTTACGCCGGCGGTATCACCAGTGCCGCAACTGACGGACTGAGAGCCGCCGAAAGCTATATTCTCAAAACTCTCGGAAAAAACGATATATAATTGTTCGGAAAAAATATTGACAAAACACCGTGATTTGTATATAATGAAACTCACGGTGTTTAACGGATTGCTGTTCGTGCAGGTTTCTGCACGGCACCGGAGGGAAATGCTATGGCTTTGTATCTTGATTTGAATCAGCTTTTTTCGGGCGAGCTTACCGAAATCCCCTTTGACCTTTCGGTCCCCGTGGATTATCAGGAGCTTGATATCAGGCTGTGCTCCGACGCCCGCTTTTTCGGAGATGTTACCGACAATTCCGGTTACATCGAGATGAAGGCGACGATTGAGCTTGATTATGAGGCGAGCTGTTCTAGGTGTCTTGCCGCCGTCAGGGATAAGCTTGTCGTTCCGATAAGCGTTCCGATAGCAGCGCATCTGCAGAATGAGGATACCGACGATTACATCATACCCGAGGCCGGACAAATCGACGTTACCGATTTTGTGTATCAGAATGTCGTGACGGCTTTCCCGCACAAGTTTCTGTGCAGGGAAGACTGCAAGGGACTGTGTCCCCGGTGCGGTAAGAATCTTAATGACGGCGACTGCGGCTGCAAGCCGGAGGTCGATCCGCGTCTTGCCGGACTCGCAGACTTTTTTAAGTAATATTAAGTAATATTAAATATTTGGTTACACATAAGGAGGTGTAAGAGAAATGGCAGTACCGAAGAGAAAAATCTCCAAGGCGAGAAGAAATAAAAGACGTTCCAGTGTATGGAAGCTTACTGCCCCGGCCCTCACAAAGTGCACGAAGTGCGGTGCATATAATATGCCCCACAGAGTTTGCTCTGAATGCGGTTATTACGACGGTAAGGAAGTCATCAAGGTCGAGGCATAAACCAAAAGTATCGTCTGAATATTGCCTGCGGCCGGCCGTTTGGGCGGCCGCGGGTAAATACGCTTAAATGCAGGTATGTCTTTTCGGATCGCGCGTTTTGTGCGGTTTTTCCCGAACGGATGTATCTCTTTTTCTTTTTTCGGGGGTTAAATGGTAGAAATAACGGCTGTCGACCCGGGTTCCGTCGCGGAAAAGGCGGGAATAACTGCGGGTGAAAAGCTCATAAGTATAAACGGAAACGAGATAATCGACGTGCTCGATTACCGCTTCTACATTACGGAAAAAACTGTCGTGATGAAGCTTTTGCGAGACGGTGCGGAGCGCGAGGTCAAGCTGAAAAAGCCTCAGTATGACGATGTCGGACTTGAGTTTTCCAGCTTTCTCATGGATGAGAAGCGCTCCTGCCGCAATAAGTGTATATTCTGCTTTATCGACCAAAATCCGCACGGCATGCGCGAGAGCATTTATTTTAAGGACGACGATACGAGACTGTCGTTTCTCATGGGGAATTATGTCACGCTGACCAACACCTCCTTTGAGGAGCTCGACAGGATTATAAAAATGCATATCAGTCCGGTAAATGTTTCGGTTCACACCACAAATCCCGAGCTTCGTGTGAAAATGCTCGGAAACCGATTCGCGGGCGATATTATGGAAAAGCTGAAATATCTGGCAAACGGCGGCATTTCGCTCAACTGTCAGATAGTGCTGTGCAAGGGAGTAAACGACGGCGACGAGCTAGTCGCAACCGTCAAAGAGCTTGCAGCGCTTTGCCCTGCCGTCGAGAGCATCGCCGTAGTACCGGCGGGTCTGACGCGCCACCGTAAGGGGCTGTTTCCTCTCATCAGCTTCACTCCGGAGGAGACCGCCGGCGTTATCCGGGATATAGAAAAGCTGCAGCAAGAATTTTTGAATAGATTTGATACAAGACTGGTTTTTGCGGCGGATGAAATGTATATCCGCGCGGGACTTGAGCTGCCGTCGGCGGAGGATTACGAGGGCTTCCCTCAGCTTGATAACGGAATAGGGCTCATCCGCTCGATGGAGGATGATGTCAGCGCACTGCTTGAGGATTTGAGCGCCGAGACCGAGGGCAGACGCATAAGAGTCACCCTTGCCACCGGCAAGGCGGCAGAGGAGTTTATGCGCTCGACCTGCGCGCGCATCTGCTCCGTGCTGACGCGTATAGACTGCACGGTGGTAGGCGTTGAAAATGAGTTTTTCGGTCCCGAGGTCACCGTTGCCGGACTGTTGACCGGAAGCGACTATTACGAGGCGCTTAAAAACATGGATTTGGGCGATGCTTTGCTTATTCCGGCTGTCTCGCTCAGACATGAAAGAGATAAGTTTTTGGATGACGTGACTGTAGAGTCGCTCTCCGAAAAGCTCGGAATAAATATCATTCCCGTGGAAGAGGGCGCTGATATTGTGTATAGATTTCTCGGGCTTTTGAAGGATAATCAGTAAAGGAAAGGATAGGTCAAAGTATGGCAAATCCGATTGTTGCGATAGTCGGCAGACCGAATGTGGGTAAAAGTACCTTCTTCAATAAGCTGTCCGGCCAGCGCATTTCGATTGTTGACGATACGCCGGGCGTGACGCGCGACCGAATATATTTTGAGACCGAATGGGGCGGCCGTAAGCTGACTCTTGTGGATACCGGCGGTATAGAGAAAAATTCCGACAATTTGATTTTGAAGCATATCGTCACTCAGGCACAGATAGCCATAGATACAGCCGATGTCATAGTATTTATGACTGACGTCCGCACGGGAGTAACCGCGGATGACAAGGAGGTCGCGCGTCTCCTCAAGCGCTCCGGAAAGCCGGTAATACTCGCGGTAAATAAGATTGATTCCGTCGGAAACCTTCCCCCGGAGTTTTACGAGTTCTACGAGCTGGGCATTAAATACGGCCCCTTCGCACTTTCCTCGGTTCACGGCACGGGAAGCGGCGATATACTCGACCAGGTGTTGGAGATACTCGGCGACAGCGAGACCGAGGAAGAGGACGACGATGTAATCAATGTAGCGGTTATCGGCAAGCCCAATGCAGGAAAAAGCTCGCTTGTCAACCGTCTCATCGGCGAAAACCGCGTTATAGTGTCGGACGTAGCCGGCACCACCCGCGACGCTATCGACAGCCGTATGGAGAATGAGTACGGAAAGTATAACTTTATCGACACTGCGGGAATACGCCGCCAGTCTAAGATAGAGGACGCGATAGAGCGCTACAGCGTTATGCGTGCGAATATGGCGGTTGACCGCAGCGATGTCTGCATTATCATGATTGACGCGCAGGAAATGGTCACCGCGCAGGACGAGCGCATAGCAGGTATCGCCCACGAAAGCGGCAAGGCGTGCATTATCGCGGTAAATAAGTGGGATTTGCCCGAAAAGGATAATACCTCCACCTCCGAAGCAACCAAGAAGGTATACGACGCACTGTCGTATATGACCTACGCCCCCGTAATGTTCATTTCGGCAAAGACCGGCCAGCGCGTCGATAAGCTGTTTGAGCAGATAAATTACGTCAATCTCCAGTCTAATACCCGTATATCCACCGGCATGCTCAATGATATGCTTAATGATGCGACCACGCGCGTTCAGCCCCCGAGCGATAAGGGCAGACGGCTGAAGATTTACTATATGACACAGATCGGCGTAAAGCCGCCTACCTTTGTTATATTCTGCAACAGCGAGGAGCTGTTTCACTTCTCGTACAGGCGTTACATAGAGAATTGCCTGCGCACCACCTTCGGCTTCCGCGGAACGCCGATAAAACTCATCATCAGGGAAAAGGGAGAAAAGAATTCATGACTTGGCAAAAGTTTCTCGTTCAGGGCTTTCTTTGGGGCAAGGGCTTTATTATCGACAGCTTCGGCGGCTTTTCCGAGGTGCCGCGCGTTGTTATGCTGCTCGGCTATCTTGCCTGCATAATCGTACCGTATCTTATCGGAAGTATCAATTCGGCTATCATCGTTTCAAAGCTTTTGTATCACGAGGATATAAGACAGCACGGAAGCGGAAATGCGGGAATGACCAATATGTTCCGCGTTTACGGCAAGAAGGCGGGGCTTCTGACTCTGCTGGGAGACGCGCTCAAGGCGCTTGCGGCGGTTGTTTTCGGGTCTGTTGTCATGGGAGTTGCTTTCGGCGGCGCATATGTCGCGGGCTTCTTCTGTGTTATCGGCCATGTTTTTCCGATTTTTTTCAAATTCAAGGGCGGCAAGGGGGTCATTGTTTCCGCCATCACCATTCTTTGCACCAGTCCGATTGTATTTTTCATTCTTATTTTGATTTTCGCGCTTATAACCGGCGCGACCCGCTACGTTTCCCTCGGCAGCGTGACCTGCGCGTTTTTCTATCCCATGGTGCTCAGCGTTTTTGTCAAGTTTATTGTGCCGACTGTTTTCTCGATACTGCTTGCCGTGCTTGTTATAGTAATGCATAAGAGCAATATCGAACGGCTGTTTGCGGGCAAGGAGAACAAGATAAGCTTTCACCGTAAGGATAAGGATAAGTAAATGTCACGGGTCTCCTTATATTGCTGCGATAAATACGAGCTGTCAGAAATCAAGCCTGTCATTCGTCAGATAATAGAGGATAACGGCGGCTTCGAGCAGCTTTTCCGAAAGGGAAAACGAACTGTAATAAAGCCCAATCTCGTAATGAAAAAGACGCCTGACGAAGCCGCGACCACTCATCCCGCGGTCATCGAGGCGATTATTGAACTGATAAAGCCCTATACCGACGACATCACCATAGCCGAGTGCCCCGGCGGGCCCAATACCGAGCCGTTGTTAAACGGTATATATAAGGCTACCGGTATGACGGAGGTCGCCGGGCGGCAGAATGTACGCCTGTCTACCGATATGACCCCGGAAACCGTGGAGCTCCCCGACGGCGCCGCCTGCAAGCGACTTCAGGTGCTGAAAACGATAGCCGACGCGGACGTCTTTATAAATGTCGGAAAGCTTAAGGGGCACAGTCTGACCTTTATGACCGGCACGGCTAAGAATCTCTACGGACTGGTGCCGGGACTTCAAAAGGTCGAAAATCACGCGCGTTTCCCCAAAATAGAGGATTTTGCCCGCTTTGTATGCGACTTGAACCGCGCCTGCCCGCCCACGCTTTCGTTTATGGATGCCGTGGTCGGAATGGAGGGCAACGGTCCGACCGGCGGCAGTCCCCGAAAAATAGGGGCAATTCTCGGCGGAGTCAATACCTTTGATATCGACTCGGTGGCCTGTGCCCTTATCAATTATGACGTGTCGGAGGCGCCCATACTGAGCGCCGCACAGAGTCTCGGACTGTGCTCCGAAAATGTCGAGACAGTCGGAGCAAATCCGGACAGCCTCATTGTGCCGGACTTCAAAAAGCCGGATTCAAACCGCTTCAATCCGCTCAAGATTTTGCCGAATCTGTTCGGCGGCAGGGTTAACCGTCTGCTGGAGCCCAGACCTAAGATCAATAAAAAGAAATGCATAGGCTGCGGCGAATGTATGCGCCTTTGTCCGCAGAAAACCATTACCGTCAAATCGAGAAAGGCCAAGATCAACCGTTCGGGCTGTATAAAGTGTTATTGCTGTCAGGAGCTCTGCCCTCAGAAGGCGGTAGACACCAAGAGCCCGTGGTTTTTGAAGTTCTGATATGAAGGATAAGATATTGCGGCTCCGCGCCCCCGCAAAAATAAACCTCACACTTGATATTACCGGCGTCCGGGAGGACGGCTACCACCTGATTTCCTCGGTGATGCAGCAGGTGTCGCTTTACGATACCGTCGAGCTGAGGCTGAATACCGAAGGAAGCATTCGCATATCGTCAAATGTGCGCTATATCCCGTGCGACGGCAGAAATATCTGCTGGAAAGCCGCCGAGCGCTATTTTCAGGCGGCGGGGCTTACCGGAGTCGGCGCAGATATCTATATCAGAAAAATCATCCCCACCAGCGCGGGACTTGCAGGCGGCTCTTCGGACGGCGCGGCAGTAATGCTCGGTCTTGAGCAGCTCACCCATGCGCTGGGGCCGAGGTTGGCCGAGATTTCCGGATCTGTCGGCGCAGATCTTCCGTTTTGCATCAAGGGCGGAACCTGTCTCTGCGAGGGAATAGGGGACATTCTTACTCCCGTCTTCCGCAGCCGCAGTAATAAGATTCATATAGCCGTTGCCAAGAATACCCGCGGTCTTTCCACCCCGGCAATATATTCTCTCTACGATTCAAAACGCCGCGAGCCGCCTGTCCCGGATACCGCCACCAATACCGAAAGGCTTGTCAGGGCGCTGGAGCGCGGCGATATTCAGGCCGTTTGCGGCTGCATGAGAAATGCGCTGGAGGAGGTTTCGGCGGCGGAAAAGCCCGAGATTATGCAGCTGAAACGCGAAATGCTCTCGCTCGGCGCCATAAATGCCATGATGAGCGGCTCAGGACCCTCCGTGTTCGGCATATTTCCCGACGAAGACAGCGCCAAGTACTGCGTGCGCGCGCTGAAATCCCGCGGAATGACGGCATACCACGCATATTTTCTGTAAAACTGAATATATATCGGCCAATGGTCAATAATCCGTACGGATGAAAATCTGCACGGATTATTTTTTTGGAGGTACATATATGAACTTTACAGTGACAAGACCGAACGGATTTGATTTGTTCTGCAGGACGGCGCTGTCCGTTCTTGCGCTTATAGCGGTATTTCTTGTCTTTTCGCCCGTCGGTCAGGCGCGCACTCTTTCAAATAACCTCATTCGGCTTCATGTGCTGGCCAATTCCGATTCCGCTTCCGACCAGGAGCTCAAGCTTAAGGTGCGCGACGGCGTTTTGTCGGTTTGCGGCGAACTGTTTTCGGATTGCGGCAGTGTGGAAGAAGCTGTCAGCGAGTATTACCGCAGCAGAGGCATGATAGAGAGCAGCGTTCGCAGTACGCTGATTTCCGAGGGCTGTCCCGATTTGGATTTTGATATAACACTCTCCCGTGAGCATTACGACACGCGGGAATACGACGGCTTTGCACTGCCGTGCGGCGATTATCTGTCGCTTCGCATATTGCTCGGAAAGGCAGAAGGCCGTAATTGGTGGTGCGTGCTGTTTCCGCCGCTTTGCACGGAAAGCTCGCTGTCAGTTGCCGACCGGCTTTCCGACGCCGGTGTGGATGACGGCGCCTCCGAGCTTGCTACCGGAGGGCGTTACAGAGTCAGGTTCCGTATAGCCGAGTTTTTCGGCTCGCTTTGCGACTTTTTCAGCGACCGCGGTTGACACCCGCGCCCCTTAAAGGTATAATTTACTAAAGCATAGAAAATGGGGATTCGGTATGGGGTTGTTTTCAAAAAAGAGAAAAGGGCCGAAGGCGGCCGATTTTGACGGCAGTGTGCTCAAGGGGATTACCGAGCGCACCGAAACCGGCAGCCGGGTAATAGCCAAGCACGGCTACATAAGCGTCCGCGACGGTGTTTTGACCGTCAGCGGCGAGGAAAAAGCTCTTTTTCGCTGTCCCGAAGGCTCGGTCAGCTGTTCTCCTCTCATGAGCGGAGACGGCGTGATAGTCAGCGGTATAGATGAAAACGGACTGGATCGTTCTCTCATTTGCTATTACCTGTATTACCGCAAACTCGAACCCTGAGCTTGCCCCGATAGAAAGGAACATACATAATTATGGAAACAAAAGCAACAAATAAAGTTAAAATTGAAATGGACGACGGCAAGACGATAACCGTCGAGCTTTATCCCGAAATCGCGCCGATAGCGGTTGAAAACTTCAAAAAGCTGGTTAGCGAGGGCTTCTACGACGGACTCACCTTTCACAGAGTCATCTCCGGCTTCATGATTCAGGGCGGCTGCCCGAACGGAACCGGAACAGGCGGCCCCGGATATACCATCAAGGGCGAGTTTGCCGCAAACGGGATAAAGAATGACCTTTCGCACAAGAGAGGCGTCATATCAATGGCAAGAGCCATGGATTACAATTCTGCCGGAAGCCAGTTTTTTATTATGCATAAGGACGGCGATTATCTGGACGGCCAGTATGCGGCGTTCGGCAAGGTTGTAGACGGAATGGATACAGTGGACGCTATCGCCTCCTCCGATACGGATTTCAACGACAAGCCTCGCACACCGATAGTTATGAAAAAGCTTTCCTTTGCGGACTGAGCAAAATTAAAAGCAGTGCAAACAAATCTGTTTGCACTGCTTTTTTCGTTGCTGTTTGCGTTTATGCCCTGATAACGAATGTCCTGGAGGCGGATATTCCGCTGTCGCTGGTGATTGTAACCGTGACCGTTCCCTCTGCGATTCCGTTTACGGTGCAGCTTGCGGCGCCGGGAATGAAGGTTGCCAGGTCGGGTCTGTCTATCGACCATGTGTAGTGCTCCGTGAAGTCGGAGGGGTTGATGGTCGCGTTGACCGTAGCACTGCTGCCGACGGTTATTTCCGTTCCGTCGATGCCGTCGAGTGTTATCGAGGTTATTTTTTGTGTCCCCGCTTTTTCTACCGTAACCTTGCAGGTGGCGCTGATTTCGCCGTTTGTGACCGTGATTACCGCTGTGCCTTCTTTTATCGCCGTAACCTTTCCGGTCATTACGTCGACCTCGACTACATTGCCGTTGTCGGCGTTAAATGCAAGAGTCTGGTATGTCGCGTTGGAGGGTAGTACGGTTGCACCGAGAGTAAAGCTTTCGCCCTCCTTGAGAGTTCTGTTTGTCTGGTTAAGACTTATCTTGGTCGCGGCGACATGCGGCAGAGTAGGTGAGGTCGCCGCGGTGACATTTACTATACAGGTCGCGGTGGATTTGCCGTCCTCGGTGGTTGCCGTTACGGTAGCCTGACCCGCACCGGTCGCCGTGAGTATCCCGGCTGAATCGACCGCTACTATGTTGACGTTGCTCGATTTCCACACAACCTTTACGCCTGCGGGACTTACCGTAAGTATTCCCTGCTTGCCGGTAGTCAGCTCGATGGAGGTCTTGTCAAAGGTGATTGCACCGGAAGTCCCCGCCGCAGAGCCGCTGACGGTAACCGTGCAGCTCGCCGTTTTGAGGCCGTCGGCGGTTGTAGCCGTAATTACGGCATAGCCCTCGCTGATACCGGTTATCGTTCCGGTCGAGGCGTCTACCGTGGCGACAAGTATGTTGGAGGAGCTCCATAAAACAGACTGATTGGTGGCGTTTGTAGGATAAATGAATACCGCCGCCGAATTGCTGCTGCCCACCTCGAGCGTCATGGTGCTGGGATATACGGCTATGGAGGAAACCGCAACCTCCTGTGTGGATACATTGACAGTGCATACGGCGGAAAGATCGTACTTCTTGCTGGTTGCCGTAATGACAGCCATTCCCGCGCCGACAGCTACCACCACGCCCTTAGACGAAACCTTGGCTGCCGATTCGTTGGAGGAAACCCACACTATGTCGTCGTCGCTCAATTCGGCAGGGGAGAAGCTCGGTGTCAGTATTGCATAGCTGCTGGAAGAGATGGTGGAGCTTGAAATAAGATTGACCTCGTTTTTATCAAGAAGCATGGTGCCCGTGGATGAGCCGTTTTCCGCTACATTCAGTATTAATGCGGCAGATACCGTTTCATCGGCGTTTGAAACCATTATTACGGCGGTGCCCTTTGAAATCGCCGTTACCTTGCCGTCTTTGACGGTGGCAACTGCGGTATTGCTGCTTTTCCAGATAAGGCTCGACGTATCCGCCTGCGCCGGCTTGACGGAATACTTCGGCGTTGCCGTTGCACCTACTTCGAGCGAGAGATTGGATGATTCTATAGTGATGTCCGTGATATCGGTGCTGCCTGCGTCGACTGTGACGGTGCAGCTCGCCATCGTGCCTCCGTCCTCGTCTTTGACGGTGACGACAGTTTTGCCCTTGCCCACGGCCTCGACCTCGCCGGTAGCGGATACCTTGGCAATGTCGGTGTTGGCTGACGTCCATTTCAGTACGGAGGCGTCCTTAACCGCTTCGCCGTTGACCGAGGCGGTCAGAACCTTCTTTTCCCCTATCTTGAGTGTCAGCGCCTTGGCGTTAAGGCTGAGCGCATTTGAGTCTGAGCCGCTGCCGAAGCAGGAGGTCAGCGCAGTCATCAGAATTAGAATCGACAGAAAAACCGAAATTAGTTTTTTCATTTAGTTTGCCTTTCGTCACTACAGAGCCCTATTTCAGGCGAAGCCGCCCGAAAAACGCTGTATGCGCATTGCACCTCCCTGTCGGAGAGCAATGGCGGTTCGGTTAAAATATTATTCATCAAATTATAACATATACACCGTGCAATTTCAAGAGAATAATTCATTTTGCGCATTAGTACGTCTTGTTGACAAAAACCCGCGAAAAAGGTTATAATACCGATGAAAAAATACTGTTTGCCTCCGGCGGCGCGCGCCGTGATGAAAGGAAATGATATGAATAACAGAATAGTAGCTTTGGTAGGCATGTGCGGTGCGGGAAAAAGCGTCGTTTGCGAAATGTTCGAGAGCGCCGGATGGCAGAAGGTGTATTTCGGCGGCGTGACCATGGAGGAGCTGGAAAAGGCAGGCCTTGAAAAGAATGAAAAAAACGAGCGTGAGGTGCGCGAGCGCCTGCGCAGAGAGTACGGCAGCGCGGCGTTTGCCATACTGCTTAAGCCGAAGATAAAGCAAAAGCTCGAAAAGTCAAATGTCGTTCTCGACGGGCTGTATTCGTGGAGCGAGTATAAGTGCCTGAAGGACGAGTTCGGAGATACGCTGGAGGTGCTCGCGGTGGTGACCGACAGGGCGATCCGGTATTCTCGGCTTGCAAAGCGCGCCGTGCGTCCGCTGACTGCCGACGAGGCGTCAAGCCGCGATTGGGCGGAGATAGAGAAGCTGGAAAAGGGCGGACCTATTTCGATTGCCGACCATTATGTACTTAATAACGGCGATATAGAGGTTGTCAGAGCCGAGGTGGAGAAAATCATCGGCAAATAAGCCGCCAAAGCGCAGTTTTTTAGAAGACCCGCACATTTGTGCGGGTCTTCCGGGCTTAATAGAAGCCAAAAGAGCGGGGCAGTGTTATCTGCCGTTCTTCATAGCGTTCTCAGCGTTTTCGATGAGCTTCTTGACCATCTGACCGCCGATAGAACCGGCCTGCTTAGCGGTAAGGTCGCCGTTGTAGCCGGACTTGAGGGTAACACCTACATCGGAAGCAGCTTCCATCTTGAATTTATTGAGAGCGTCCTTAGCTTCGGGAACAAGAGACTTGTTAGCCATGAGTTTTGCATCCTTTCACATATAAGCCGTATGCCGGCATTATATTATTTATTGTGTTTCGGCCCTCAAACCGTCGGTTCGGGGCTCGATATTATTTTGTCGTGCGAACGCGGATATATTAGTGGAAATATCTTGAAACAAATAGCCTGATTAAACTTGTTCCGGATTGTTTATTTGCATAATATTGTGTATTTGCAAACAGGCGTTTTTGTGTTATACTGTATTGTAATTTGAGAAAAGTGTTTTTTCAGCACAGCGAAAGGAATTTTTTGTTTATGCCCACCACCATAGAAAGAATGGATGTTTTTTCACTGCCGACCATCGCTTTGCGCGGCCTGACGGTGTTTCCGAATATTGCAACAAGCTTTGACGTAACGCGTAAAATATCTATCGACGCCATAGAGTCGGCACTTGCCGGCGACAGCTCCGTGTTTATTGTCACACAGAGGGACGTTTCGGTGGAAAAGCCGCAGAGAAGCGACTTGTTCGACGTCGGAATTATAGCTAAGATAAAGCAGTCTCTCAAGCTCCCGGACAATCAGTACCGCGTGATAGTTGAGGGCGTCGGCAGAGCCGAGCTTATAGATATCAGAGAGGGCAGTCCGATTGTTGCAAATGTCGTCCGCAAGGAAATAGAGCTTGCCGACGAGACCGGCGGTCTTCGCGGCGAGGCGCTTATACGCTCGGCGAACGACGCGCTCAGAGAGTATCTCAAGTATTCGCAGAAGCTTTCGAGCGATGTGATGATGGCGATAGGCGCCATCCGCCATCCCGGCTTTCTTGCGGATTTCATCACCGCAAATATCGGGCTTCGCTATACCGATAAACAGTCCCTGCTCGACGAGTTTGACCCTATGCGCCGTCTCGAGCTGCTCACGCTCATTCTGGAGCGTGAAATCGAGGTTCTCCGTCTCGAAAACCGCATAAATAAGAAGGTCAAGGATAAGCTCGACCGCAATCAGCGTGATTATTATTTGCGAGAGCAAATGAAGGTTATTCAGAATGAGCTCGGCCAGAAGGACGAGCTTTACAGCGATGTGGATGAGCTGGCGGAACGGATGGAAAAAGCGGCACTTCCCGCAGAGATAGAGGAAAAGCTGAATATGCAGCTTAATAAGCTCGAAAAGCTGCCGTTCGGCTCGTCGGAGGCCGCCATCGTGCGCTCGTACATAGATACCTGTCTTGATATACCGTGGGGCAAGCGCACCGTTGACCGTCTTGACCTTAAGGCGGCGGAAAAGATACTAAATGACGACCACGACGGTCTGGACAAAGTCAAGGAGCGTATTCTTGAGTATCTCGCAGTAAAAACTCTGTCACCCGATTTGAAGGGGCAGATTATTTGCCTTGTCGGCGCTCCCGGCGTCGGCAAGACCTCGATAGCCGAGTCCATTTCCCGCGCGCTCAAGAGAAAATATGTCAGAATATCCCTCGGCGGCGTGCGCGACGAGGCGGATATCCGCGGCCACAGAAAAACCTATATCGGCTCTATGCCGGGCAGGATAATAAACGCTCTCATTCAGGCCGGCAGTATGAATCCGCTTATCGTGCTTGATGAGATAGATAAGCTGACGCACGATTCGCACGGCGACCCGTCGTCCGCGCTTCTCGAAGTGCTTGACAGCGAGCAGAATAAGGCGTTCCGCGACCATTTCATAGAGCTCCCCGTAGATTTGAGCGACTGCATTTTCATAGCTACGGCCAATACGCTCGAAACCATCCCGCGCCCACTCCTCGACCGTATGGAGGTAGTGCGGATACAGAGCTATACGAGAGCCGAAAAGCTTCGCATCGCAAATAACCACCTGATTCCCAAGCAGTTGAAGCGCCACGGTCTCACTAAGCGCAATCTGCGCTTTAGGGACGATGCTATTCTTTCGATTATAGACGATTATACCAAGGAGCAGGGTGTCAGAAATCTCGAGAGAGAACTTGCCGCTGTCTGCCGCAAGTGCGCGAAGAAGCTTGCCGACGGCACTGTTAAGTCGATGACAGTCAAAAAAACGGATTTGTTCGGGCTTTTGGGCAAGGTCAAGTATAAGCGCGAGGAGCTGGAGGCCGAGGGCACGGTGGGCACCGTCAACGGACTCGCATGGACAGAGGTCGGCGGAGAACTGCTCAAGGTCGAGGCGCTTGCCTTCGACGGCACGGGAAAGACAGAGCTTACCGGCTCCCTCGGCGACGTCATGAAGGAGTCGGCCCGAGCCGCGGTATCGCTTATTCGTTCCCGTTCGGAGGACTTCGCAATCAAGGATAAAAATTTCTATAAGGATAAGGATATACATCTGCATTTTCCGGAGGGCGCCGTGCCTAAGGACGGCCCGAGCGCAGGTATCGCCATTACAACTGCGCTCATCTCTGAGCTTTCGGGAATTCCCGTCAGGCGCGATGTCGCCATGACCGGTGAGATAACTCTGCACGGCAAGGTTCTGCCTATAGGCGGTTTGAGGGAGAAGACCTCGGCGGCCGCGGCAAGCGGAGTTCACACGGTGATTATTCCGAAGGCAAATCTGGACGACCTGGATGAGGTTGACGACGAGGTCAAGTCCCGCGTCACCTTTGTCGCCGCGGAAACCATTGACGACGTATTGTCGGTCGCTCTTGTAAAGGCGGACGGTGCCGCAGGTGAAACAAAGCCTGTCTACACCGTGCCGGACGGTTGCAATACGGAAAACGGCACCTCGGCGGTGTTGCGCTAAAACATAAAAATACAGGGGGAAAACGCCGTGAATAAGAATAATGTCAGCTTGAAGATATCAGCGGGAAGACCCGATCAGATTGTTCATGACGGCATCCCGCAGATAGCCTTTTCCGGCAGGTCAAACGTCGGGAAAAGCTCGCTTATCAATAAGCTTTTGAATCGCAAGAGCCTCGCGCGCGTGTCGGGCGAGCCGGGCAAAACCGTAACGCTCAATTACTATAATGTCGATAATTCGGTGTATCTTGTCGATCTTCCCGGCTACGGCTTTGCGCGCCGCTCAGACGCGGATATAAAGAAATGGTCGGCGCTTGTCGAGAGCTTTTTCGATAATAACCACAGCCTTGATCTTGTTGTGCAGCTTGTGGATTTGAAGGTCGGACTGACTCGGGATGATGAGGGTATGCTCAACTGGCTTTGCGAGACCGGCACCCCCTTCGTAATAGCGGCGACAAAGAGCGACAAGCTGAATGCCACAGGCCGCGCGGCGTCGTTAAAAGCGCTTGAGGACAGTCCTTTTGTTCCTGAGGATACCGAAATAATTCCCTTTTCCTCCAAGAGCGGCGAGGGTACGGATAAGCTTTGGAATATAGTTGCAGCTATAGCAAAGAAGTAG
Source organism: Bacillota bacterium (assembly GCA_029006345.1). Taxonomy (GTDB): domain Bacteria; phylum Bacillota; class Clostridia; order Oscillospirales; family SIG627; genus SUG1173. Next base: position 2,940 of record JAQXGK010000042.1, on the reverse strand, counting down.
AGTTTGAGGATGGTTTAACGCCATGAAGCTGACATTTAACGATAATAAAGTCTCCGCCTCTCTGTCTGTCAGGGAGCTTGTCGGCTTTGTTTGCAGAAGCGGCAGTCTGTCCGAATCCCGCAGTATGAATTCCGAGGCAATGGGAGAGGGCAGGGCGTTGCACCGCGCTCTTCAGCAGAAAATGATGGGCGAGATGAATAACTACGCCGCCGAAGTAAGAATGTCGATTTCTCGACTTGTTCTCGGCGTCGGTATAACGCTGTCGGGAATAGCCGACGGCGTTTTTTTCAAGGACGGACTGTTTACCGTCGATGAGATAAAGAGCGTGTTCGGTCCGTCGGATGCGCAAAGCCGGGCAGAGCTGGAGCGGCATCTTGCCCAGGCTAAGTGTTATGCGCTCATGCTGTGTGAGAGCCGGCGGCTGGAGAAGATAAATGTCCGTATCTGTTACGTCTTTCCCAATGAGAGAAAGACGGATTTCCGCGAGTTTTGCTTTACGCGCGCCGAGCTGTCGGAGTTTTACCACAGACTGCTGTGTGAATTTATAGACATAGCCGGCATCTCGGCACAGCGCATTGTCAGCCGCCGCACGGGTGCGGAGCAGCTCAGGTTTCCCTTCAAGAGCCTCAGAAAGGGTCAGAAGGAGCTGATAAGCGAGACCTACGCCGCGATAAAATCGGGGCATAATCTTTACGCGAGCGCGCCTACCGGCATAGGTAAGACCGTGTCGGTAATCTATCCGGCGGTAAAGGCGCTCGGAAAGGGCAGGGCAGATAAGATTTTTTACCTGACTCCCAAGGGGTCGATACAGCGTAACGCCGAGGAGGCTATAATGCTTATGCAAAGGGACGGGGTATATCTCAAGAGCATTACCGTTTCGGCAAAAAAGAAAATGTGTATCGACAAGAGCGACTGCGACTGCGATAATTGTCCGTTTGCCGAGGGCTATTACGACCGTGTGAGCGGCGCAAAAAAGGAGCTGCTTGCAAAAAAGGGACATATCACTTCCGAAGATGTGCTGGAGGTTGGCCGGCGCCATAAGGTCTGCCCGTTTGAGCTGTCGCTTGACGCAAGCCTTGTCTGCGATTTCATCGTTTGCGACTATAACTATGTGTTTGACCCGAAGGTCAGCCTGAAGCGCTTTTCCGACAAGAGCGAAAAGTATATCGTGCTGGTGGATGAGGCGCATAACCTTATCGAACGGGTGAGAGAGTCGTATTCCGCTTCTGTTGCGCCGGAGGACTTCACGGCGGGTGCCGCCGTATTTGCAAATAACAGACGGCTGAAGGACAAACTCGAAGAGATTTATTCGGCGTTCGGCAGAAAGAAAAAAGAGCTGAGCGAGGGCGATTGTCAGTACATTTCGTTTTCACCTCCGGAGGATTTGACGCTTGCCGTATCTGATTTTGCGCGCGAGCTGTCGTCCTTTATCGAGCGAAGCGAGCTTATGCCGGAGCCCCAAAAGATATTGACCGACCTTTTCTTTCATTGCCGCGATTTTGTCATGGCGTATGAACGCTACGACAGCTCGTTTTCCACCGTGTTCGGACCCAACGGAGAGACCCGGATATATCTTGTCGACCCCAGCGGCTGGATAAGCGACACCGTAAACCGATGGGGAGTGGGGATATTCTTCTCGGCTACGCTTTTGCCGCAGGAGTATTGCTTCAGAATGCTGGGCGGAGACCAGGCGCGGGATATATTCATAGATATTCCTTCGCCGTTTGACAGCGCTAACTTCCCGGTTATCGCGCGCAATATCTCGACTAAGTTCAACCGGCGCGGCGATACCGTCAGGGAAATATCCGACCTTGTTCACAGCACCCTGCAGAAAACCGGAAATTATATGGTCTTCTTCCCGAGCTATGAATATATGAAAAGCGTCTTTGACGATTATTCCCGCCGCTATAAGGATGCGGAGCTCTTGGCTCAGCACGGCGAAATGTCGGCAGACGAGCGCAGAAAATTTCTCGGCCGCTTTACCTCGGAGACGGGAAAAACCTCGCTTATCGGCTTTGCCGTTCTCGGCGGAGCCTTTTCCGAGGGTATCGACTTGGTGGGCGACGCGCTCTCGGGAGTAATAATCGTGGGAGTAGGCTTGCCGCCGCCCTCCGCAGAGAGAGAGTCGGTGTCCTACCGCTTTTCCGAGCTTGAGCTTGACGGCAGAGCCATAGCATATGTATATCCGGGCTTTAATAAGGTGCTTCAGGCGGCGGGCAGAGTCATCAGAAGCGAGTCCGACCGCGGCTTTCTCGTACTGTGTGACGAACGCTTTACCGACCCCGAATATATGGAGCTTTATCCGTCCTCGTTTGAAAACTTCACCGAGGCCGAAACAGATAATGAGGTGGCGTCAATACTGTATGACTTTTGGCATTGATTTTCCGACAGCCGGCGCCTTTTCGGTCTTTGCTCATTTTGCCCGTCAGACTTGCAAAAAACGCTCTGATACACTCATGCGTACACAAGCACACATAAGCACACACAAGCATACTTAAGTACACACCCTGACATCGTTTCAAAGCGCAGGCTATATGCCTGCGCTTTGTTTGTGCGCCCTTTGGCTGACTTTCGGCTCCCGTCTGCTTGAAAGCACAGGCCGATAAAGCATTTTTTGCGTTGTGATGGTTGTCTTTCCCGGTTTCTTGACATTTGTGATGGTTGTCTTTCCCGTATGCCCGCTTTCATGCCATGTGCCTGTTTGCTAATTATCCGCAGCACTTTTTTCCCATTAAACCGAATCCTGCCGCATTTTCAGCAACCTGCCGCACATTTGTTTTCAATCTGCCGTACAGTTGTTTTCAATTTGACAGCATTCTGCCGCGTTTTATCAACCCGCCGAACGCCGCTTTGCGGTGATACTCCGGGGTTTACTGCCGCTTCTGCGCGGCGATTTCCGTCACGACTGCTTGGCCGAGCCGGTAGCAAGCGCTTGGCGAA
>JAQXGK010000041.1 GCA_029006345.1 Bacillota bacterium | reverse complement strand
CAAAGAGTAATGATACAAAAACCTGCGGTTTTATCATTATCTGTAAAATCTGAAGCAAAAGCGCCCGGACGAACCGGCCGACAGTGTGTGCGCAAAAGCTATTTCCAGAGGTTTTCCGGATATACTCCGCTCTCTATACAGCACCTGATGTAATCTACGACTGTTTGCCGATCCTCCTTATAGGTGACGCCGTACCACTTGGCTCCGGTGCGAAGCACCTTTGCGCATTTGCCTGTTGCCGAGAGATAGTTACTGACGGCGTTGGGCAGATAGTACTCGCACTTTGTCAGGTCGGCGCTGTTTTCCTTCAGAAAATCCCTGAAGCCGCATTCCGCATAGCTCATGAATTCCTCCGGAAGACCCCAGCAGTTCATGGACACTATCGAATTTTCGTCGATGGGGTTCCATCTGTCGTCCTTGAAAAACGCTGTATTGCCGTCCTCGAGACGCTTGATTTTGGTAAGCTCCCGGATGTTGGTTAACATACCGTCGCTGTCTACGCTGCATTCGCCTCTGGATACCGTTCCGTTTTCGGTCAGCGTATTCTTGAGTACAAAGCCGGACATACAGACAGCGCTGTCGTTGGCCTTCATATAATCATGCAAAAGTCTGAAGCTTTCAAAGCCGTACAAATCGTCGGCGTTTACTGCGGCAAAGCTCCCCTTTATCAAGTCCTTTGCGGACAAAACCGCATGCGCTGTGCCCCACTGCTTGACTCTGCCCTCCGGCAGACTCATGCCGTCGGGGAGATTTGCTATATCCTGAAAGGCGTATTGAACATCCAGCTTTCCGGATATTCTGTTGCCTATGGTTTCCCTGAAGATGTCGAGATTTTCTCTTTTTATTATAAAGACGACTTTGTCAAAGCCGGCTTTCATGGCGTCATATGCAGTATAGTCGAGTATAAATTCGCCGTTCGGACCGATAGGGTCAAGCTGCTTGAGCCCGCCGTATCTGCTTCCCATTCCGGCTGCCATAACAAGTAATGTCATTATATCCTCCGAGTATTTGCTTTACTAAGTCTGTCCTGACATTCTACTACAACTTACAAAAAAAGTAAATAGTGTTATTTGTTTTTGTATGTTTGTATTTATTTTCGGATACTAATTATCGAAATTTTATGCGGCGTTTGTGTATAAAATGCACAAAAGACGTGAAACTGATGAAAAAGCTCCTCTTGAAAAAAGGCCGGCGGTGAATTATACTGATATACAAGAAAGCGGCTTATCCGCCGCGTTTAACGGAGCAAATATGTCAGTGACTCATGTTTTTTTCGATCTTGACGGCACGCTCACCGACCCCAAGGAGGGCATTACCAATTCGGTAGCGTATGCGCTGTCGCACTTCGGTATAGAGGTGGAGGATAAATCCGAGCTCATACCATTTATAGGACCGCCGTTATGGGATTCCTTTGAAAAGTTCTACGGTTTTTCCCGCAGGGACAGCTCCCGTGCCGTCATGTATTTCCGCGAATATTTTGCCGACCGCGGGATTTTTGAGAATTATCTGTTCGACGGCACCCGTGAAATGCTTGAAAGGCTCAGGGAAAGCGGCAAAAGCATTTCTCTGGCTACCTCCAAGCCCACCGAATTTGCGGTGCGAATTCTGAAAAGATTTGAAATAGACGGCTATTTCCACGTCACGGCAGGCAGCGAAATGAACGGCGAACGGGTCCGAAAGGACGAGGTTATTAAATATGCTCTTGAACAAAACGGATTTCCGCCGCCGGAACGCGTCATTATGATAGGCGACCGCGAGCACGATATCATCGGTGCGCGCTCCTGCTCGGTCCGCTCTATGGGCGTTTTGTACGGCTACGGCGGCAGGGAGGAGCTTATTGCTGCCGGCGCTGACATTATTTGCGAGAAAATATCCGATATCCCCATGCTGATAAAATAAGATAAGGAAAAAGAAAAAATGAGAATAGAAGGCTTGCGGAAGCTCACGCTTCTCGATTATCCCGGCAAGGTCGCATGTACGTTATTCACACACGGCTGTAATTTTCGCTGTCCGTTTTGCCACAATGCCGCTCTTGTAGTCCGACCGGGCGAGGGAGAAATAACCGAAGAGGAGCTGCGCGCATTTTTGGAAAAGCGCCGCGGCATACTGGACGGCGTCTGCATTACGGGAGGCGAGCCTCTTTTGCACAACGACATCGCGGATTTTCTCCGGATTATCCGCTCGTACGGGTATTTAGTCAAGCTCGATACAAACGGCAGCCGCCCGGAGCTTTTACGCAGCATTATAGAACAGGGCTTAGTTGACTATGTCGCCATGGATATCAAGTCCTCTCCGGAGGGATATGCCAAGGTCGTCGGCATACCGGATTTCGACATTACACCGATTTGCGAGAGCGTTTCGATATTAAAAAACGGCGCGGCGGACTATGAATTCCGCACTACCGTAACCGCAGAGCTGCACAGCGACGAGGATTTCCACGCTATAGGAAAATGGCTGACAGGCGCCAAGGCATACTATCTGCAGCAATTTGTCGATTCCGGCGACCTGATAGGCGAGAATCTGCACGCCGCGTCGGACGAGGATATGAGAAGATATCTGTCCGTCGTCCGCTCCTATCTCCCCAATGCCGAGCTGCGCGGAATGTGATTTGGCATGCTGTAAATGGTATGCCGGCATAACGGTTTACACTATCTGTTGTGTTTAGCTTGCTGCAACGCCAAAAAGTTGCACAATTCGGGTTTTGCGTTTTATATCAATGCTTTTCGGCCGCAAACGGTTTCTTTACAAGCCGTTTGCAGCCGTTTTTATGTATATAATGACAAACTATATCTTGTATATGAACGTCCCAAATGGCAAAAAAATATACAATATTTTGATTCTTTGTATTGACAATCTTGTGACCGTATGCTAATATGGTAACGCACGGTGAAAATACCAAACAATCAGAAAGGTTCAAATATATGTATCAGGTAATCAAAAGAGACGGAAAGACAGCGGAATTTGACATTTCCAAAATAACCAATGCCATTTCACAGGCGTTTGAGGCCTGCGAAAAGCAGTCGCATCCCGGGATCATAGATTTTCTTGCACTCAAGGTCACGGCGGATTTTGAGCCTAAGATCAAGGATGGGTTTATTCAGGTCGAGGATATTCAGGACAGCGCCGAGCAGGTTCTCATTCAGGCGGGCTATGCCGATGTTGCCAAGGCCTATATACTCTACCGTCGACAGAGGGAGAAGCTCCGCAATATCAAGGGCACCTTACTTGACTACAAGGAGCTTGTAGACAAGTATGTCAAGAACAACGACTGGCGAGTCAAGGAGAACTCTACCGTCACATATTCGGTAGGAGGACTTATTCTTTCAAACTCGGGAGCTATCACCGCCAATTACTGGCTTTCCGAAATATACGACGATGAGATAGCTAACGCTCACCGCAATGCAGACATACATATTCACGACCTTTCCATGCTCACCGGCTACTGCGCCGGATGGTCGCTCAAGCAGCTTATCCAGGAGGGTCTCGGAGGAGTGCCCGGAAAGATCACCTCGTCTCCGGCGAGCCATCTTGCAACGCTGTGCAACCAGATGGTCAACTTCCTCGGAATTATGCAGAACGAATGGGCGGGCGCTCAGGCATTCTCGTCGTTCGACACCTACCTTGCGCCGTTTGTAAAGGTAGATAACCTTTCCTACAATCAGGTTAAAAAAGCTCTCGAAAGCTTTGTTTACGGCGTAAATACGCCTTCCCGCTGGGGCACACAGGCACCCTTCTCGAACATTACTCTCGACTGGACTGTTCCCAATGACCTGGCCGAGCTCAACGCTATAGTCGGCGGCAAGGAGATGGACTTCAAGTACAAGGACTGCAAGAAGGAAATGGACATGGTCAACAAGGCGTTCATCGAAATTATGATCGAGGGCGACGCCAACGGCCGCGGCTTCCAGTATCCTATTCCCACATATTCGATTACACGCGACTTTGACTGGTCGGAGACCGAGAACAACAAGCTCTTGTTCGAGATGACCAGCAAGTACGGCACACCTTACTTCTCAAACTACATCAACAGCGATATGGAGCCCAGCGACATCCGTTCGATGTGCTGCCGTCTCCGCCTCGACCTGCGTGAGCTCAGAAAGAAATCCGGCGGCTTCTTCGGAAGCGGCGAGAGCACAGGCTCGATCGGCGTTGTTACCATAAATATGCCGCGTATTGCATACCTTTCCAAGGATGAGGACGAATTTATGGAGCGTCTCGACCGCCTTATGGACATTTCGGCGCGCTCGCTCAATGTCAAGAGAAAGGTCATTACAAAGCTGCTCAACGAGGGTCTGTATCCTTATACAAAGCGTTACCTCGGTACCTTTGACAACCATTTCTCGACGATCGGTCTTGTGGGTATGAATGAGGCGGGTCTCAATGCGAAGTGGCTGAGAGCCGATATGACGCACAAGGAGACTCAGGAATTCACAAAGAGAGTTCTCAATCATATGCGCGACCGTCTCTCCGACTATCAGGAGGAGTACGGCGATCTCTACAATCTCGAAGCTACTCCCGCTGAATCCACCAGCTACAGACTTGCAAAGCACGATATAGCGAAATATCCCGATATCCGCACCGCAAATGAGAACGGCACGCCTTATTATACAAACTCCAGCAACCTGCCGGTCGGATATACAGACGACATCTTTGATGCGCTGTCGGTTCAGGACGATATACAGACGCTTTATACCTCGGGTACGGTATTCCACGCATTCCTGGGTGAAAAGCTGCCAAGCTGGAAAGCGGCGGCAGATCTTGTCCGCAAGATTGCCGAGAACCACAAGCTGCCGTATTACACGCTCAGTCCCACCTACTCGGTCTGCAAGACACACGGATATATAGCCGGAGAGCACTTTACCTGTCCGGAATGCGGCGAACCGGCAGAGGTTTACAGCCGTATCACAGGCTATTACCGTCCCGTCAGCAACTGGAATGACGGCAAGGCGCAGGAGTACAAGGACAGACTTGTATATGATGTGCAGAACAAGACTGCGGTCAAGAGCGATATTCCCTATGTGAGAAACGAGCAGGAGAATTGCTGCTGCCACGGGTCGCCGGACGCCGATGAAACGCTGCTGTTTGCTACCAAGACCTGCCCCAACTGCAAGGTTGCGGCATCGCTGCTCGACAAGGCGGGAATCCGCTATACAAAGCTTTATGTTGAGGACAACGCCGAAAAAGCGAAGGAGCTCGGCCTGAAGCAGGCACCCTGTCTGGTGGTCAGAAAGGGCGACAGCGTAGAAAAGATAGTTAATGTCTCCAATATCAAAAAGTATATCGGAGCGTAAAGGACACAACTGAATAAAAGGCGGTTTCGCGAAAGCGATACCGCCTCTTGTTTGAAAAAGGGGAAACATAAAAATGCATGACATTATAGTTATCGGAGCGGGACCCGCGGGACTGACAGCCGCTCTTTATGCTTTGCGCGCAAACAAGAGCGTTCTTGTACTCGAAAAGAACAGCTTCGGAGGGCAGATGACCTTCTCGCCCAAAATCGAGAATTATCCCGGATTTGCCGCAGTCAGCGGCAACGAGCTTGCGGACAAGCTGGTGGAGCAGGTGCTTGCTCAGGGCGCGGACGTCGAGCTGGAGGAGGTCGAAGCTATAGAGGCTTCCGGAAAAATCAAAAGAGTGATAACAGACAGCGGCGAGCATGAGTGCCGCTCGATAATTGTTGCCACAGGCGCTAAGCACAGACTGCTCGGAGTGCCCGGCGAGGACAAATTTATCGGTGACGGGATTTCATTTTGCGCGGTTTGCGACGGCGCATTTTATAACGGCAAGAGAGTTGCGGTAATAGGCGGCGGCAATTCCGCGCTTCAGGAGGCCGCTCTGCTTTCCGAACAGTGCGAAAGTGTCACGATGATTCAGAATCTCGACTATATGACAGGTGAAAAGAGGCTTGTAGAGGCGCTTGAAAGCAAGCCGAATGTAAGCTTTATTCTCGGCACGGTGGTTAAAGAATTCATAGGGGACGAGGAGCTTTCCGGCGTGATTACCGAGAGGGTATCCGACAAGACTACTCAAACGCTGTCGTTTGACGGAGTATTTGTGGCGATAGGTCTTGCTCCCGAAAACGGTATCGTTGAGAAGTGGACGCGGCTTGACCACGGCTACATCGCGTCGGACGAGAGATGTCTGACCGACACCGAGGGCGTATTTACCGCCGGCGACTGCCGTACAAAGTCTGTTCGTCAGATCACCACGGCGACTGCCGACGGCGCTACGGCAGCTCTGGCGGCCTGCGCCTATATAGATTCGGCCGAACAATAAAAATGTGTCACAAATATTGAAAAAATGTGTCACAAATATTGACAAAATTTGCGAAATATGAAATAATATTGACAAATGAAACTGTTGCAAAGGCAGTAATATAAGGAGGATTATCTAATGGATCAGCAGCCCAATACTTTTACCCCCGCGCCCAAGCAGTCTAACGGATTTGCAGTCGGCTCACTTGTATGCGGTATAGTGTCGTTGGTTATGACATTTTTTACCGCGGCATATTATCCGCTTTTTGTAGGTGTTGTACTCGGTATTATAGCTATCGTTCTGGCCGTACTTGCCAAGAAAAAGGGCCCGTCGGGAATGGCTACGGCAGGTCTTGTTCTCGGAATTATCGGTCTTGTTTTCTGCGGAATATTTGCGATTGCGTGCTCGGCAGCTGCCTGCGCTGTAAGCAATGCGGTTGACGAAGCCTTCGGTTCGGATTACGGAGAGGTTGAGGATGCTCTTAATCAGATCGCAAAGGAACTGGAAAATATCACATACTGATATTGCGTAATGATGAAAAGCAAAGCGGTGTATTTCGCTTTGCTTTTCTTTTTGGCTTGAGAGGTGAGAATTATTTTTCCTACATTTACGGTTTTCGGGCATACGGTCGGGCTTTACGGAGTGTGCATAGTAGTCGGTCTGGCAATCGGGATACTGGTCTCGGTTGCGTATGCCGATACGTGCGGCATAGGGCGTGACGATGTATTTTACAGTATGCTGCTTGGCATGATAGGCGTGCTGATAGGCGGGAAGCTTTTATATGTGCTGATCAATCTTCCGACTATTTGGAGGCTGAGAGACGCTATATTCGCAAGCGCCGAGAATTTTGCGAAGGCCATGGGCTCGGGTTTTGTATTTTACGGCGGGCTTATCGGCGCGGCGGCAGTTGTATTATGGTACATAAAAAAATTCCGCATTGACGCGTCAAGGCTTCTGTGCGCGGCGGTGCCCTCTATTCCGCTTATTCATTCATTCGGCAGACTCGGCTGTTTTATGGCGGGCTGCTGCTACGGCAAGCCGTATGACGGGGTGCTGAGCGTGGTATTTACCCGTTCTGTCGGGGCGCCTAACGGAGTGAAGCTGTTTCCGTCTCAGCTAATGGAGATGGCGGCGCTTGCTTTTATATTTCTTGCCCTTGTGCTTGTGCGTATAAGAGTGTCGGACGGATGGCGCCTTTTGTCCTACTACGCGCTGTCATATTCGGCCGTGCGATTTTTGCTTGAGTTTATGCGCGGCGACGGCGAACGGGGCATATACCTGGGACTTTCCACTTCGCAGTGGATCAGCATTCTGCTGTTTGTGGCAGGTGTTATTCTGCTGGTTCGGCGAACAAAGACAAAAGAAGCGGCTTGAATACAGAGATATGTCAATCAAAGCCTTGCGGGGGAATCCCGCAAGGCTTTTTCATGTTTGAATTATCACTTTCTGTTTTTAAGTCTCTTATTCTGCGATGGAAAAATCGTCTTGAAAATCTGCGCAGGTTGTGATACCATAAAAATACCATACAAATTCAATATGTTTTTATGATATGAACAGTCTGTTTTTCTTTGGTAAAAATGAAGGCTTATTTTTGCGTTGTTCATATCGTAAAAAGAATTTGTGTGGTAGCAGTTCGGAGCTTGCGTTTTTCGTGCGTGCAGCAACGAGTTGCACGCACTTTTTGTATAAAGAAAACCACGCGACTATCGCGTGGTTTTCTTTATACAACAAAACAGCCGTCGCAAAGCGACGGCTGTTTTGTTACAATTATATTGACTGTTTAGGTACAAGTATCAGTTATCGGACTTGCCGCGGTTGAGCATGAGATTTACGATGATGCCGAGGATAAGCGCGCAGGCAACAGAGGTAAGGGTTATGCTGCCGAAGTTGATGGTGAGTCCGCCGATACCTGCAATGAGAATTGCGGATACAACAAAGAGGTTGCTGTTTTTCTCAAGGTCAACCTTCTGAACCATTTTAAGACCGGATACTGCAATGAAGCCGTAAAGGGTGATGCAGACGCCGCCCATTACGCAAGAGGGGATAGAATCGATGAAGGCTACCAGAGGCGAAACGAAGGAAACGAGAATGGTTCCGATTGCCGCCGCAAGGATTGTTCTGACGGAGGCATTGCCTGTTATAGCTACACATCCGACCGATTCGCCGTAGGTGGTATTGGGGCAACCGCCGAAGAATGCGCCGACCATTGAGCCGACACCGTCACCGAGAAGAGTTCTGTGAAGGCCGGGGTTCTCCAGGAGGTCGCGGTCAATGACGGAGGAAAGATTCTTATGGTCTGCGATATGCTCTGCGAACACAACGAAGGCGACGGGTACATATGCGATAAGAACGGTGAGAATGTACTGGCCGTTTATATCCTTGAGGCCATCAAGAGCCTTGACAAAGGTGAACTCGGGAAGAGCAACTATAGTGGAAAGACCGAAGCCGTTTTCCACAAGAGCCGCAAAGGGAGCGAAGTCGATTATCTTGAGCGCCTCGTTGCCGGTCGAAATACCGATGAGAGTGAAGACGAGCGCCGCAACATAGCCGACCAGAATACCGATGATGAAGGGGATGAGCTTGACCATTTTCTTGCCGTAGGTCGAGCAGAGAACGACTACAAAGAAGGTAATGAGAGCGCAGACAAAGCCTGCCCAGGAGAAGGCTTTGCCGCCGTTTGTGGTAGCATCGCCGATAGCGTTGCCGGCGAGGGAAAGACCGATGATCGAAACGGTCGGTCCGATTACTACTGCGGGCATAAGCTTATTTATCCACTTTACACCTGCGAGTTTGACGACAAGAGCGATGACGGCATAAACAAGACCTGCGAATATCGCACCGATGATGAGACCTGCGTAGCCGGCTTCCATGGAAACGGCGCCGCCGAAGGCTGCGAACATCGAGCCGATAAACGCGAAGGACGAGCCGAGAAATACCGGGCTCTTGAACGCTGTGAACAGAAGGTAGACAATAGTTCCGACGCCTGCACCGAACATTGCGGCGGACGCTGTCATACCGTTGCCGATGATGGCCGGCACTGCGATGGTTGCGGCGAGGATCGCAAGCATTTGCTGTATTGCAAAGACGATCAGCTTGCCGAACTTGGGTTTGTCTTCGACATTGTAGTTGAGCTTCATTTATTTAAACCTCCAAATTTTTTACGATGTTAACAGGTATGCAAAAGAAATGCCGCCAACTAATGGCGGCAATGATACCTAAACAATAAAAGGTGACAGCTCCTTGAGAATTGTATCTGCTTCGCTGTCATTACAGATAGTCAATTCGATGGGCTTGACGAGATCGAGGCTGAAAATGCCCATAATCGACTTTGCATCCACGACGTAACGTCCGCTGGCAAGGTCGATATCGGAATCATATTTAGAAACGATATTAACGAAGTTCTTGATATCTTCGATAGTCTTGAGCATGATATTAGCCTTTTTCATATGCTGCCTCCGTAAATTCTCACATTGTTGAGATTATAGCAAAAAAGCGCGTATTTTGTCAACAGAAATCCGAAAAGATTTTCACATAATTGTCATTACAAGTCATATTTGCCGTGTGATAGCATAATGACCGGAGCAAAATGCTCCGTGACAAAACATATTTATGAAAGGAGATGCGAATTTATGACTAAACCGAAAAATCCCGCCGAATTAAATCGCGCGATAAACGATTATTTCGCCAGCCGAGAGGCGGTCAGACTCGACAAAAACGGCGCCGCTATGCGGGACGAGGACGGACGGCTTTTGACCGAACAGCTGCCCTATACCGTGACAGGGCTTGCATATGCGCTCGGTCTGACCAGCCGGGACCAGCTTTACAGCTTTAAAAATCCGAAAATGCGCCGGCTTATAGACCGTGCGCTCCTTAAGATAGAGGCATTTGGGGAGGAAAAGCTTTTCAGCAGGGAATCCTTTTCGGGCACAAGGCTTTTTCTGTCAAAAAACTTCTCGCGGTGGGACGATTCCGCCGAGACAGATGATTTCGGCGAGGAAGATATGGAGATGCTTGCCAGATGGGCAAAGTAGCGCTCAAGGTACACAGGCTGCTCGGAAGCATCAAGCTGTATGAACCGCAGGAGAGGTTTTTTAATTCAACGGCCAAGCGCACCGCCTACGGCGGAGCGCGCGGCGGCGGCAAGAGCTACGCCATGCGCTTAAAGCTTATTTGCCTTGCGCTCAGGTACCCGGGAATTCAGATACTGTTACTGAGGCGTACCCTGACCGAACTGAGGGAAAACCATATTCTTCCGATGAAAAGACTGCTTAACGGTATAGCGCGGTACAGGGACAGCACAAAGGAATTTACGTTTCCCAACGGAGCGAGAATCAAGCTGGGATACTTCTGCGACGACGGGGACGCGCTTCAATACCAGGGGCAGGCATATGAGGTCATCGGGATGGAGGAGGCGACGCAGTTTACCGAGTTTCAATACAGCGTTATGACAGAGTGCTGCCGTCTTTCCGGAAATATGAGGGAAAGCTTTTTGCCGAGAATGTATTTTACCTGCAATCCGGGAGGGGTGGGCCATGCATGGGTCAAGCGGCTATTTATTGATAAAAAATACCGTGAAAACGAACACCCCGAGGATTATGTATTTATCAAGAGCACGGTTTTTGACAACGAATACCTCATGAAAAACGATTCGGACTACGTCAAAAATCTCGAAAGTCTGCCGGAAATGCGCCGCCGCGCGATGCTGTACGGAGACTGGGACGCCTTCGAGGGGCAATACTTTCCCGAGTTTGACAGGGAGGTACATCTGACGGTTCCCTTTGAGATACCCTCCGACTGGACGCGCTTTGCATCGCTTGACTACGGGCTTGACATGACGGCCTGTCTGTGGTTTGCCTATCCTCCGGACTTTTCGCGGATAGTTTGCTACCGCGAGCTTTACCGTCCCGACCTTATACTCTCGGAGGCGGCGCGGGAAATTGCCAAGGCCTCGCAGGGGGAGAAGCTCAGGTATATTGCCGCAAGTCCCGATCTTGCGGGGCGGCGGCAGGAGAGCGGAGTGACAGGCTTTGATATAATGCGGGGCGGGGGTCTGAAATCAATCATACCCGCCGAAAATGCAAGAATTCCCGGATGGCGGCGGGTGAGGGAATTTCTTGCCCACGGCGATAAGCCGCCGCTTCTGACTATATTTCCGTGCTGTGTGAATCTTATCCGCACCTTGCCCGCGCTGAGATTTGACGAGGTCAGAACAGAGGACGCGGCGGGAGTTCCTCACGAGCTGACTCATGCGCCGGACGCTTTGAGGTACGGGCTGATGTCGCTCCCGTTTTTTCACACAAGAAAGAGCGAAGAGCCGAAAAAAGTGCCGTATTCCGACTTTCTTTCAAAGCCGAAAACGGCATTCGGAGAATATTCCAAGCTTTAGCAGAAGCATTTGAAGGACTGTATTATCGGTTATAAAGTATCTCAAGATATCTTGACACGGAAAAAACCGTATGCTACAATATAACCGTTATGAGGGAGTAGTTCGGTGCGCAGGCACGGGATATTACCGTCAACACAGAGATTTTTCTCTCGGTATATCATTTAGGAATAAGACTCATACACGGCATTTTTGCTGTGTGTGAGTTTTTTTTGCAAAAGCGCGCCTTACCTCATAAACCAAACATGAAAAATATGAAGGAGAGAGACTATGGAAAAAAAGAAAAAGGCACTCAAAATCGTAATCATTGCAATAGCGGTGATAATAGCCGCAGGCGCACTGATTTCCTGCTTTACCGTCGTTAACGCCGGCTCTACGGGCGTTGTTCTGACCTTCGGCGCGGTAGACGACACGGTGCTGAGCGAGGGTCTGCACTTTAAGATTCCGTTTATACAGAAGGTGGTTGAGGTCAACAACCGTACACAGAAAATCGAGACCAGCGGCACGGCTTCTTCAAAGGATTTGCAGATAGTAACCTATGATGTGGCGGTCAACTACCATGTAAACAATACGGCGAGCGCAGAGCTTTACAAGACTGTCGGAGCCGATTACAGCAATGTAATCATCGCCCCCGCTATTCAGGAGTCGATAAAGGCGGTTGCGGCGCAATATACGGCGGAGCAGCTGATAACCGAGCGGCAGAATGTCGGCGATAAGATCAAGGAGGCTCTGGGAGATAAGATCAGCGCATACGGTATTACTGTCGAGATTTTCAACATTGTGAACTTTGACTTTTCTGCTGAGTTTAATGCGGCGGTGGAGGCAAAGCAGACCGCACAGCAGAACGCGCTCAAGGCTGAGCAGGATCTCGCAAGAATAGAGGTCGAGGCTAAGCAGAAAATAGCTCAGTCCGAGGCGGAGGCGCAGAGCATCAAGCTTATCCAGGACGCGCTTGCTACCTCACCCGACTACATTGAATATGTTAAGTGGAACAAGTGGGACGGCAAGCTTCCGACGGTGCTCGGCGGCGATTCGGGTACTATTCTCGATATAGGCAATATTACGGGCTCGGGACAGACTGCAGAGTAAGCAGGGATATCCGAAAAAAACAGCGGCTGATTTAGGCATGGCTTCGTAAAACAGTTAATCCGACCTATGATTTCAATCATAGGTCGGATTTTCATGTTATGTATTGGGAGCGGAATATCCAAGGCCCCCTCTTTTAGTGGGTGGGCTTTGGTGCGGTGCAAAATCGCACATTATGCACTTTGCCGAACGGTGTATAGAAGTGCGTCCCTTATCTGTTCGGCAAACCGGAAGTTGTCAAGATATATTACACCGGTGTTCCGACTTCAATCAGATTTCCGTCAGGGTCATAAAACCTGACCACCTTTTGCCCCCAGCTTTGTGTCATCAGACGATTGACATACTCAGTTTCGGGATAGAGCATCTCAAGTCGTGCCACAAATTTTTCTATATCGGATTCTTCAAAATATAATTCGGACTGATTGCTGTTTGAAATGATGGGCTTTTTCGTGAAATCTTCCCAGTAACCCTGCTCCTGCAAATACAAGTTGTTTGTCAATTCCATATTTCCGTCGGTGTCTTGAAGAAGTTGAAACCCAAACATATCACTATAGAACTTTAGCGCACGGTAACAATCTTTAACAACAATAAGCGTTCCTTTGTATTTCATATGTGTTCCCCTCCGCAAATTCCGATTTGAAGGTCTGTTTGGTTTCATGCTATCACATAACAGAAAAGAATGCAAGAACAGCCACAGCAGAGCAAACTACTGTGGCTGTAACGGTCTTATGAACACCCGTCTTTTCTACCGCTTTTTGTTTTGGCGGTATTAACGGCAGAGAGAACACTTTGGGTTACAGGTTCGGCAGATTATCGTAGAATTCGCCGAGGGAAACCAGCGAACGGGCAAGCATTCTCAGTTCGCTTTCACTGAGGGTATTTGCTATCGCATCGATCATATGCGTATGAAAGCGCTTGTGGGCATGAACTATACCGTTCGCGCGGTCGGTCAAGTATATATAAACCTTGCGGCGGTCTTTGTCGGTGGTTTTTCTGCAAAGGTAGCCCTTTTTGACGAGGGTGTTTACCGCTACTGACACCGAGCCGGGGGTCAACGCTTCCATTTTAGCTATATTTGTCACGGTATTGCGCGCTTCGGGAGTCAACACCGAAACGGCGGCGAGGGTGTGAACCTCGGACAGCGATACATTGCTGTCTACCGCCGCCATGGCGCGTTCCTCACAATGCTCGATTTTGATGAAGGTCCTGACAAAAAAGGTGTTTAATATCTGTCGGTCGTCCAAGCGTTATTCCTCCTTAGTAACTTTATAGCGCTGTATTTTATGCGTTGTGGTCATGGGGAAGGGATTTTTGCGGATTTCAATATTCTTTATCTGCTTGAACTGAGCGTTTTTGCGATTGATTTTCTTGACGGCATCCCGGAAGTAGTCCTTTATGGCGGCCGTGCTGTCGAGGCCTGCCTGCGCCGCCTTATCGTAATCCGGGTAGATAATAGCCGTGAGCTGTACCGAGCCGGGAACCTCGCCCTCGCGGGAGGTGACCATGCAATCCTTGACAAGCTCGATTTTTTCGAGATATTCTTCCAGCTCCTCCGGGAAGATATTTTTGCCGTTGGGGAGGACAATGACGTTTTTCTTGCGACCGGTGATGTAGAGATAGCCGTTTTCGTCCACATAACCGCAGTCGCCGGTGCAGAACCATCCGCGCTTTGAGAGAACATCGTCTGTTGCGGACTCATTCTTATAATAACCGAGCATGACATTATCGCCCTTTACGCATATTTCTCCGGTGGTATCGTCCGGCTTTTCCTTATCAATATAGCACTGAACGCCCGGGAGAAGGCGGCCGCAGGAGGTGGGATTATAAACATCATATGAGATTATGGCTATTACAGGGGCGCACTCGGTGATGCCGTAGCCCTGCTGCACGTTGATGCCGAAGGCCTGCATATTATCTACAAGCTCGGCTGACAGGGCCGCTCCGCCGCACACTATTTTAGACAGTCTGCCGCCGAATGCCTCAAGTATGTCCGAGAACATCTTGCGCCGGACGTCGATGCCGATGTGCATCAGTCCGCCTGAGATGGCTTTTCCGACCAAGAGTTTCTTTTCCTTGCCCTGCTTGCGGGCGGTTTCTATAATGCGCTTATACATCATCGAAACTATGACCGGTACCAACGCCATGATAGTCGGACGGTAATGACGGAAATCGGAGAGTATAGAGGTCAGATTATCGTTTATGCAGATGGTGCCTCCGAGAAGTATCGGGGCGAAAATTCCGGCGCACATTTCGTAGGTGTGATGAAGGGGAAGGACAGAAAGCACGACGTCATTTTCGCTGAGGTCGACAAATTTGATGGACTGGTTCATTGTAAACATCAAATTCTTCTGACTGAGCATTACGCCCTTTGAAGTGCCGGTGGTGCCGCTTGTAAACAGAATGGCGCTGAGGGCGTCAGGGTCGAACTCATTTGAGGTGACGACGCCGTGGGAAATATCCGACCGGCCCTTGGCGGACACATCCTGAAGAAGCAGCTGTTTATCGGAGGCCGACGGGTCTCCCGTGCCGAGCAGCTCCTCTGCGGGGGTAGACATGTCTATTTTTATAAATGTCTTGATGCCGGAAAGACGAGAGTCGCCGGATTCGATAGCCTGTGCGTACTTTTCGGTATAAAAGACGGCTTCGCAGTCGGCAAATTCAATAAAGCCGGGTATCTGCTCGGGATTCAAGTCTTTATCCAGGGGAACTATTACTCCGCCTGCATTTACGACCGCGTAATATATCGCGACCCACTCGGGACTTTTCTCGCCGATGAGCGCAATGTGCGCGCGGTCGAGCGACAAACTGTGAAGACCGGCGGAAATTGCGTAAACAAGCTGTTTGAATTCAATGAATTTTATTGCTCTGTCCTTGCCGCCTCTGCGGTAACGGAACAGGTCCTTCTGAGGCCACTTGGCACTTGACTGACAGATGGTATCTATCACGCTTGCCGCCTGTGGAACTTTTCTTTCTGTGGGAATAAGCTTTGGCATATTATAACCTCTCAAATTTGCTATGTAATAGCTCTTGCTGAAGCTAAGAGCAGGTTTATTATACACTCAAACTATTTGAATGTCAAACTATTTTAATATAAAAATAAAAATATCCCGACCGAAGGGCTCCGTCAGGAGCATTTCGAGCGGGACATTATGTGCTGTTATTTACATTTTAGCGTTATTGATGGCATTTTTGACCTTTTCAAAGAATCCGGTGCGCTTCTGATAGTTTACATTGCCGGTATTGGCATCAAACTGACGGAGAATTTCCTTCTGACGATCGGTGAGGTTCTGCGGCACTTCTACTGTCACCTTGCAGTACAGGTCTCCGCGCGTGCGTGAGTTTACATGCTGTATGCCCTTGTTTTTAAGGGTATAGACGGTTCCCGACTGAGTGCCCTCCTTGACTGTCTGACTTACCTCGCCCTCAAGCGTAGGAACTTTGATTTGTGCGCCGAGCGCCGCCTCTACGAAGGTTATGGGCACTTCGCAGTAGATATTATAGCCGTCCCGCTCAAATACGGGGTGGGGACGAACTCCGATTTCTACAAGCAGGTCGCCGTTGGGACCTCCGTTTGAGCCGCAATTGCCCTGACCTCTCAGAACGACCTTCTGACCGTCGTCGATGCCGGCGGGGATGGAGACGCTGAGAGTTTTCTGTATGCGTTCCGTGCCGGAGCCGGAGCATTTTTTGCAGGGGGACTTTACGATTTTTCCTGTGCCGTGGCAATTCGAACAGGGCCTGGTAGTCTGAACCATTCCGAATGCGCTGCGCTGCTGAACTCTTATGCTTCCGGTACCGTGACAGGTAGGACAGGTTTCGGGCTGCGTGCCTGCCGCCGCGCCGGTGCCCGAGCACTCACTGCATTTATCGATTCGGTTGAACTTGACCTCCTTCTTGCAGCCGAAGGCGGCTTCCTCAAAGGATATCATTACGCGTGTTATTATATCCTGACCTCTCATGGGAGCGTTTCTTTTTGCAGAACCGCCGCCGAAGCCGCCGCCGAAAAAGCTCGAAAAGATATCGCCGATATCAAAGTCCATTCCGGCTTCGCCGAAGCCGCCGCCGCCGAAATTCGGGTCTACGCCGGCAAAGCCGTATGTATCATACTTCTGCTTTTTATCGGCATCCGACAGCACCGAGTATGCTTCGTTTATTTCCTTGAATTTTGCTTCGGCATCCTTATCTCCGGGATTCATATCCGGATGATATTTCTTTGCAAGCCTGCGGTATGCCTTTTTTATTTCATCGTCGCTCGCGTCCTTGGATAAACCGAGCGCTTCATAATAATCGCGCTTTTCTTCAGCCATTTCTGTCAAATCCTTTTATCAAATTAGCAATCAAAGTCATATCCGAAGACGAAAAATCATCTTCGGATATACTTTTATCATTTTTATTACTTCTTGTCGCTTTCGTCGGTGAAGTCGGCGTTATAGTAGCCCTCTCCGCCCTGAGCGCCCGACTGATCGCCTGCGCCCATATCGGGACCTGCCGCACCGGGATTTGCACCCTGGTAGAGCTTCTCGCTGACCTTATAGATGGACTGTGTGAGAGCCTCGGTGTCTGCCTTTATCGCCGCGTAATCCTCGGTCTTGAGTGTTTCGCGGAGCTTGTCAATAGCAGACCGGACGGGAGCTTTATCCTCATCGGTCAGCTTATCGCCTGCGTCGGCAAGTGTTTTCTCGCACTGGAAGATGGTATTCTCGGCCATATTCCTGGTTTCGACATTTTCCTTCTGAGCCTTATCCTCTGCTGCATGAGCCTCGGCTTCCTTGATAGCCTTATCGATATCCTCCTTCGACATATTGGTGGAAGAAGTGATGGTGATATGCTGTTCCTTGCCTGTGCCTTTATCGAGCGCGCTGACGTTTACAATGCCGTTTGCGTCGATATCGAAGGTAACTTCTATCTGAGGCATACCTCTTCTTGCAGGAGCGATACCGTCGAGCTGGAATCTGCCGAGCGTCTTATTTCCGCTCGCCATATCGCGCTCACCCTGAAGAACGTGGATATCAACCGCTGTCTGGTTATCTGCCGCAGTTGAGAATATCTGGCTCTTTTTGACGGGAATGGTGGTGTTGCGCTCGATGAGCTTTGTGCAGACACCGCCGAGAGTTTCAATGCCGAGCGACAGGGGAGTGACATCCAGCAATACGACATCCTTGACGTCTCCGCCGAGCACGCCGCCCTGAATAGCCGCGCCTATTGCAACACATTCGTCGGGATTGATGCCCTTGAAGGGTTCTTTGCCGATGAAGCTCTTGACTGCCTCCTGAACGGCGGGGATACGGGTAGAGCCGCCGACAAGCAGAACCTTATCTATCTGAGAGGGGTTGAGGCCTGCGTCCGAAAGAGCCTGTCTGGTCGGGCCCATTGTCTTTTCGACTAGGTCGGCTGTCAGCTCGTTGAACTTTGCTCTGGTGAGGGTCGCGTCGAAGTTCTTCGCACCTGTAGAGTCTGCGTAAATGAACGGAAGGGTTATGTTTGTGCTCATCATGCCGGAAAGCTCTATTTTTGCCTTTTCGGCTGCTTCCTGAAGTCTCTGGTGAGCCGTCTTATCCTTGCGTAGGTCGATATTGTTTTCCTTATAGAACTGATCTGCCATCCAGTTTACGATTCTTTCGTCGAAATCGTCGCCGCCCAAGCGGTTGTTGCCGGCTGTGGCGAGAACTTCGAAAACGCCGTCGGATATCTCGAGAAGCGAGACATCGAAGGTGCCGCCGCCGAGGTCGAAGATAAGTATCTTCTGTTCCTGATTTTCCTTATCTACGCCGTAAGCGAGCGCTGCCGCTGTCGGCTCGTTGATTATTCTGAGCACGTCAAGACCGGCGATTTTGCCTGCGTCCTTTGTAGCCTGACGCTGTGAGTCGCTGAAATATGCGGGAACCGTAATAACCGCCTGTGTTACGGGGCTGCCGATGTAGCTTTCCGCGTCAGCCTTGAGCTTTTGCAGAATCATTGCCGAAATCTCCTGGGGAGTATATGAACGACCGTCTATCTCAACCTTGCGGTCGGTACCCATATCACGCTTGATGGAGCTGATGGTGCGCTCCGGATTGATTATTGCCTGTCTTTTTGCGACCTGACCTACCATTCTTTCGCCGGTCTTTGAAAATGCTACGACACTGGGAGTCGTGCGCGCGCCTTCGGGATTCGGAATGACGACAGGCTCGCCGCCTTCAAATACCGCTACGCAGGAGTTTGTTGTACCAAGGTCAATACCTATAATTTTTCCCATAATAATTACCTCCGAATTATATATACATTAATTTTTTACTACAGTTAATTAACTACTTTTACGAGTGCGTGGCGAATAACCTTTTCACCCGCTATATAGCCCTTCTGAAGAACCTCGGAAATCGTGTTTTCCGGCTCGCCCTCTTTATCCTCATGGAAGACGGCTTCGTGAAGGTTCGGATCGAATTCTTTTCCGAGAGCGGGAATTTCGCTGATTCCGAGCTTATTCAGAGCAGATTCGAAAGACGTAAGTATCATATCGACGCCCTCGCGGAGCTTGTCGAGGTCATTTACGCCGCGCGCTCTGTCGAGATTGTCGAAAACCGGCAGAAGCTCCTTGAGTATCTCTGCCTTGGAATATACGGAAAGCTCTTCCTTTTCCTTGACGGTGCGCTTTTTGAAATTATCGTATTCGGCGAGAAGTCTGAGATATCTTGCGTCGAGCTCTTTCTTTTCTTCCTCGAGCTTCTTTATCTCATTCTCCGCTTTTTTCAGCGCGGACTGATCGTGCTTTTTCCTCTTATCTGACTTTTCTTCCTTTTCGGTATTTTCCGTCTTTACCGATTTTTCGGATTCCTTTTGTTCGTTTTTTTCATCAGCCGCCGGATTTTCCTGCACCGGCTGTTCTTTCTCTAATTTCTCATCCATTTGAAAAACCGTCCTTTACTCTTTTTTGTCATCGGGTGCGTCCGGCGGAGAGGACAGGATGTTCGCGACATACTCGAGCTTGGCTATCGCGCCGGAATAATCCATTCGCTTGGGACCGATGATACCGACCGCACCGACGACCTTGTCCTCGATGTTGAAGGTTCTTATAATGAAGCTCGACGAGTCGAGCACATTGTCGTTTTTGCCGATAAAAATGCTGAGTGAATTGTCGCCTGAGCTTGTCAGACGGTTTATCAGCTCCTCCTTGCTGTCGAGCAGACCGAGCAGCTCGCGTGTGGCGGCGATGTCGGAGAACTCGGGATAGTTGAGAAGATTAGATATACCCTCGACATTGACATCGTACTGATTGACTTCGCTTATGACATCATGCACCACTTTAAGTATCTGCTGTAAAACCGAAGAAAATTCACCGAGCTTGTATTTGAGCCGGTCGATCTTTTGCTTATCGATGTGCATAAGCTCGGTGCGGGACAGCTCGGCGTTGAGATTGTCGATAATGAATCTGACGGTGTCCTCCGTCAGTGTAAAGTCGGTCCAAATCTGACTTGAGCGCCCTATTTCGAGCGAAGTTATCATTACGAGGTAAAAATTCGTTTCGTTTATGTATATGCCGTCAAATTTCAGAATAGTGCCTTTTTTGGGCTTGGTCGTAACGCTGACGGCGGTATAGTGCGTGGCCGCCGAAAGAACCTTGGCCAGATTGTTGACAATGCTGTTCATCTTGCCGATTCTGTCATTCAGGAACTGATTGAGAAAACCGAGCTCCTGCATTGTCAGGCGGTAATCGCTCATAAGGTTGTCGACGTATTCGCGATAGCCGGCATTTGACGGGATTCTTCCCGATGAGGTGTGCAGCTGTTGGAGATAGCCCATGCCGACCAAGTCGTTCAATTCATTTCGGATTGTTGCGCTTGAAAGGTGGGTATCGAGCTTTTCGCACAGGAACTTGGAGCTTATCGGTTCGCCGGTTTCTATATAGTTGTCGACAAGCAGCTTCAGAATTTTTTTCTTTCTGTCATTCAGTTCCAAAAAGCACCGCACTCCTTATATAATTTTTGTCGATTTAGCACTCTCGCGGTTCAAGTGCTAAAAGACTGTACTTAATTTATCATCAAAGAAGGTCAAAGTCAATATTTACCGCAAGAATAATTGTAAACATATTATGAACAAATGTGGGATTCAACGGGGACTCCGGCGCGATGAGATTCAGGCGATTTTTGCACGAAAAAAATTCTTCGCCCGCGTTTTTCGGTGACGGTAATACGGCACCGTTCAGCGCGAAGCGAAGAATCTTATGTTTGCCGAAGAATCGGGTGCTTATTATTCTCCTCTCAAAGTTTCCGCGATGATTCTGCCGGCTTTGTCAAGGTCGCTTTCCGAAAGCCCCGCAAAGCCGACAACTGCGCTTGCCGGACGGCAGGGCAGGCCGTGGGCATATTCGCTCAAGCCGTGCAGCCGAACGTCCCGGGCGGCGCAGCGCTTCAGTATTTCGGCTTCCGTAAACGGCGGACAGGACATTACAAAATGAAGTCCCGCCTGTGCGCCGGTAACTGAAATGTCGGGATTTTGCAACAGACGGGAGCAGATGATATCCCGTTTGCGGCGGTATAGAAGTCCGACACGCCGCAGGTGTCTCGAAAACATACCGCTTGCAATAAACCTGCGCAATATCTGCTGCTCAAGCCTTGAAACGGTAGAAGAAGCAAATCCGAATCTCTCGCTGTAGCGCGCTAAGAGGCTTTCAGGCAGTACCATAAAGGCTATTCTTATTGACGGTGCGAGCGAACGGCTGAGAGTGCCGATATAGACGACGCGCCCCGCAGAGTCGCGGCTCTGCATGGCGGGGATGGGGCGGGAGCCGTAACGGAATTCGCTGTCATAGTCATCCTCAATAATGTAGCGTTCCGGCTTTTCATTCGCCCATTTTATAAGTGCGGAGCGCCGGGAAACCGGCATGGTGGTGCCCATCGGAAATTGGTGCGACGGCGTGACATAGGCTATATCCGCGCCGGATTGTTCCAGCAAATCGACACGCATGCCGGAGGAGTCCTGACTGATAAAGCAGACATCGCGCAGATTATTCTTCATTGTATGATATGTGGCATTGTAACAGGGAGTTTCCAGCGCAATTCTGCGGCTTGGCTCTATAAGCTGCAGCAACAGGTCTGTCAGGTACTCCATTCCGGCGCCGACGATTATCTGCTCGGGAGAGCAGTTTACTCCGCGGTACTGATGAAGAAAGCCCGCAAGCTCAATTCTGAGATCCAAGTCTCCCTGCTTATCTCCGCGCTTGAGAATATCGCTTGATTCGTAAACCACCTCCTTAGTCAGCTTTGCCCACGACGAATACGGAAACAGCTCTGTCGAAACCTCCGAGGTGGAAAATGTATATCTGTACTGCGGTGCCGCAACGGGCTTTTTTGCAAACTCTGTTCTTTTCTTTGTATTCCCGGCGGCATCGGACGGCAGCTCGAGCCGCTCCACATAATATCCGCTTTTAGGTTTTGACGCCAGGTATCCCTCTGAAACAAGAATTGAATACACGGTCTCAACAGTGCTTACCGAAATACCGAGATGGCGGCTGAGCGCGCGCTTGGACGGCATTTTTTCGCCGCTTTTTATTCTGCCGGATTCTATTTCGCCGCTTATGTAGCGGTAAAGCTGTTCATACAGCGCCACCTTGCCTGAATAATCGAGTGTGGGAGTCAGGTCTGTCATATTACTCTCCAATCTGACCTTATAAAAAAAACTCAAACTGACAGTTTTAATAATGTCAGTTGCTGATATAATAATACACAAATCAACCGGCGCTGTCAATAAGCGTCAAGCAAAGGATGAATAAAGCTATGAACACTACTAACACTGCAAACAAGAGACTCAATGTCAAAACCATTGCCGTTACGGCTATGTTTGCCGCACTTATATATGCGGCGACGGCGTTTCTTCACATTCCGACCATTAACGGCTATGTACACCTGGGCGACGCGCTGATATATCTCGCCGCATCGGTGCTTCCCATACCCTACGGCCTTATCGCAGCGGGACTCGGCGGATTTCTTGCCGACGCTCTTACCGGCTATATGATTTTCGCGCCCGGCACTCTCATAGTCAAAGTTCTTTTGACTATTGCTTTCACCTCTAAGCGCGAAAAGATGATTTGCCCCCGCAACCTTATAGCCGTGCTTATCGCGTTCCCGATAACCATCGGCGGATATTTCCTCTATTCATGGATTGTATTTGATTTCGCTTCTGCTTTTGCAGAGATTCTCTCCAACCTCGGTCAGGCCGCAGGAAGCGCCGTGCTGTACATTGTGCTTGCATTTGCGCTCGACCGCATAGGCTTCAAAAAGAAACTCAGCAAACTGAACGGCTGAAACGACACATTCATTGTTTCAGCCGAGCATAACAGCGGTGACGCAAGCGGGCGCGTCTTGTAATACGAGCGCCGAACAGGGTAATGCTGAAAATCAAGACGACGCCTTTGCGAATGCTGTTATTAACAGAAAGGACTGCTCAGAAATATGAAGAAGCAGCTTACTTGTGCGGTAATTCAGGATTTTTCAGGCCACGGTCGGTGTTCTGCGACCGTGGCTTTGCCGCTTCTCTCGTCATACGGAATATGCTGTTCCTGTGTCCCTACCGCCGTTTTTTCAAATCACAGCGGCTATGACAGCTACTTTTTTATGGATCTGACTCCGCAGCTGCCCGGCTTTATCGCCGAATGGAAAAAGCTGGGGCTGGAGTTTGACGGCATATACACGGGATTTCTCGGTTCTGCCGATCAGATAGACATTGTGGAGAATTTTATTTCCTCCTTTTCAATAGGGAAGATCATAGTAGATCCGGTGATGGGTGACAACGGGAAAATATTCGGTACTTATACCGATTCGCTTTGCCGCAGAATGTCGTCGCTTGCCGCAAAAGCCGACATTATTACGCCCAATGTTACGGAGGCCTGTATATTGACCTCCACTCCGTATCCGCAGACTGTGCCCACACAGGCTTTTCTGGACGAGCTTGCAGAAAAGCTTATGCGTATCGGCCCTAAAAGTGCGGTGATAACAGGCATAGAACAAAACGGATGTATCTCCAATATGGTTGTCACAAAGCAAAAAACCGAGCTTGTTACACGACCGGTTTCGGGGAAGACCCGTCCGGGTACGGGCGATGTTTTTGCCTCGGTCGTCGTTGCACGAGTACTCAACGGAGCCGCTCTGGTCGACGCGGTTTCTTTTGCCGCGGATTTTGTCGGAAAGAGCATTGCTCTCGCTGACAAGTTGGGAACCGAGCAAAACGCCGGCGTGCCGTTTGAGCTTTTGCTGGCTGACGGAGAATTCAGGCTCTGAAAAACGGAGGGCGACGCTCAAAACGGGCAAAAGACGGTTACCGGCGAGCCTGCTCTATGTGAGCCGCCTGATTTGCTCATGCCCCGCAAAAAAGAGTCCGGCAGGGTGCCGGACTCTTTGAAGCTATGTAATAACGCCCCGGCGCCGATTGTTGTGCGCCGGGGCGTTATATTATATTATGAAGAATTGCGATTGAAAAAGAATGCGAAGCAATCATATGCCGAGCAGCGTTGTCGCAAATCCGAAGTAGATCAAAAGAGAAATCGCGTCTACTATCGTGGTAATAAACGGGCTCGCCATGACTGCGGGGTCGAAGCCGATTTTTTTCGCAAGCATGGGCAGAGTACAGCCGACAAGTTTTGCTATGGTTACGGTGGCTACAAGCGTGATACAGACTACAAGCGCCTGAGCAACGGTTACGCCGTGACCGAAGAGTGCGTTATCCACAAGCAGTATTTTCACAAAATTTGCG
The DNA here is from genome assembly GCA_029006345.1 of Bacillota bacterium. Classification (GTDB taxonomy): domain Bacteria; phylum Bacillota; class Clostridia; order Oscillospirales; family SIG627; genus SUG1173. The sequence continues at coordinate 6,056 of JAQXGK010000041.1, read as the reverse complement.
ACTGCGAGGCTGACACCGCACATTACGGCAACGCGGATTTCCTTCCATATGACCGTAAAGATATTTTTGAAGCTGACATCGCCTAACGAGAGAGCGCGGATTATGGTAACGGACGCTTGTCCGCCGGCGTTTCCGCCTGTATCCATAAGCATCGGTATAAATGCGGTCAGGACAACGGAGCTTGCAAGGGCGGTCTCAAAGCTCGAGATAATGTTGCCGGTAACTGTGGCCGACACCATTAAGAGAAGCAGCCACGGAATTCGCTTGCGCCAGGTTTCGAATATGCCGGTTTTGAGGTAGGGCTTGTCGGTCGGCATGATAGCCGCCATTTTTTCGATATCCTCGGTAGCCTCTTCCTGCATGACATCGATAGCGTCGTCGACTGTGACTATTCCCACAAGGCGCTTTTCCTTATCAACAACCGGGATGGCGAGATAATTGTATTTGTTGAAGAGCGCCGCGACGTCCTCTTTGTCATCGAGAGTGTCGACGTATATCGGCTCTTCCTCCATTATTTCGCCGATAGTCTTATCGGTATCCGACAGCATAAGATCCTTTGCCGTGACTATTCCGACAAGTGTCTTATCGCGGTTGGTTACGTAGCAGGTATATATGGTTTCCTTATCAATGCCGACGCGGCGTATCTGCGTGAAGGCATCGCTTACAGTCATTTCAGGCTGCAGTCTGACGTATTCCACGGTCATTATGCTGCCGGCGGAATCGTCCGGGTACTTGAGCACCTCATTTATCAGCTTGCGGGTTTCCGGGTCGCTGATCTTGAGTATTCTTTTTACAACATTTGCCGGCATTTCCTCGATGATGTCGACGGTATCGTCGAGGTAGAGCTCGTCAAACACTTCCTTGAGCTCGTGCTCGGTGAAGGCTTCAACCAGTATTTTTTGCTCGTCGGAGTCCATTTCGACAAACACCTCGCTGGCCATCTCCTTTGGCAGGAGACGAAACAGCAGTACGATGTCCTTTTTGTCGAGCTGCTCCATGAGCTCGGGTATGTCCTGCGGGTGCATGTCCGCGAGAAGTTCGCGCAGCTCCCGATATTTCTTGCCGGCGACAAGCTCGTTTATTACGTCAAGGTCGCTTGCAAGTGCTTTTTCTTCCATAAGAGTATTGCCTCCCTTCCTTTTTTTGCGATGGTAGGACGGTGGGCATTTCTGCCCGGGAGGGAAAGTCTCATATCCTGTTTTACACAAAAGCGCAAAACAGCAAGGACTGTTTTGCGCCGCACTGCCGGGCAAGGACAGAAGGTGTCAAATTGTCCGGCACTATTATATAATGGTAAATAAAACTATAACGGCAAGTAAAATGCCGTATCAGACCGATACTTCATCTTTTTGCCATACCATTGCGGGAAACAGCCGCAGAATATGAAATTGTCGCTTCACGCCCGTCGGGTTTGGGGTTCTTACTGTCCGCGTCCATTTCCTCACCTCAATATAAGTGTATTATTGCCGAAGCAATGACACTTAATTATATCAGCAAAATACAAAAAATGCAAACACTAATTTTTCAGATGGCGATACCGGGTACAAACCCGGCCTTTATTATGCATTACATAAAAATGGAACAGGAAAAAGCGAAAAAAACTATTGCATTTTGTTTGGGGCTATGGTAATATGTGACTGTTAGTAGTAAAGGCGATTTCTATATTTATTTCAAACAACTAAAGGAGATGTATTCATGAAAAAGCTTTTGGCAGCAGTGCTTGCAGTTGCAACTGTTCTCTCTGTATGCACATTTGCGACATCGGCAGCTACTCTGACACCGGCAGACGGCAAGTCGAACTTCAGTATATACCGACTTGCAAATCAGCCTAAGCTGGACGGTGTAGTCAGTGCAGGGGAGTATTATGTACTTGCCGGCACCGAGGATTATGCAACGGATTCAAAATCCAAAAAGGCTCTTTATGCAGGATATGACGACACTTATCTCTATCTTGCGGCTCAGGTAGAATGCAAGGGTCACGTAAACAGCTGGTATCAGACGCAGGACGGTATGGCTGCGCCTGAAGGAACAGATATTTACAACGGCCACTCGCTTACTCTCGGTCTCACTTACGAGAACCCAATTGACGGTGATGAGATAAAGGCATACACCGAGGCGGGTAATATCTCGTGGTCCGCAGCATACGAAACATTTGCGGCAAGACTTGCAACCTTCGCACTTACAGACAACTTTTACAGATACAAGTGCGCTTATAATTACGACTGGTTTGACCAAACTTGGGGCGTATTAAATTATAAGTCCTTCTACAACCTTCTCGGATCCGACTATCAGCTTTCAAGCACAGGCTGGACTCACAGAGGCAACGGTGAAGGCGACGACTATGTATATGTTGACGCCGGAACAGGCGGAACGATACGCTACAACACACCTTACATTGCAGAAAACTCGCCCGCATCTGATACAACGGGCAAGTCTACCCCCTATTCTCAGAAGCTGTTTGCTGTAAGCCACAACGGCTACATGGGCAACAATATCCACGACACAGCAAAAAGTGCAGAGTATGATGCAGCAACAGGCAAGTATGCACATGCTATGAACGGAGAGGAAGAGTCCGCATATGCCTATGCTCTTTGGGGCGACGAAGCCAAGAACACAACCGACGGTATCGACACATACGAGATAATGGTTCCGTGGGAATGGATTGACTACAGAGTAAGCGACAAGCGCAAGGATAAGCTCGCGGACAAGAACCAGTATGATTATGCGACTTACTCCGCGCTCAATGTAAGACAGCAGCAGCTCAAGCTCGGCACGAGAACTACAGACGGCTCGCTGTGGTACACCTTCAACACCACCAACGGCGGTTTCCATGAGAATGCCGCTACCGAAGCCTGCGACAAGACAGTTGACGGCACATACTTCGGACTCTTTGTAGACCTCGTAACCGGCGGTGATGCAACGGCTCTCAAGGCTTGGAGCGATTTCGCCGACGACGCAAAGAACGATTACTACAAGCAGTGGTGTGAATACTATGAAAGCTACTACAGCAACGACCTCGGCGAGAACATTGTTCTCGGCACCTCTCAGGCAGAGCTTTCGAAGTATTCGGCTATATTCCTTGCAGGTGATGCAGACAGCACAGCGGCTCTTTCGGGAGACAACACTATAGCTGCAAGCAACAAGGCAAGCAACAACGGCGGCACTACTACAACCGTAAGCGGCACTACAACCACCACCGGTGCATCAGGCAACAGTTCGTCAAACAAGACGACAGCTAAGGGCAACTCCGGAACTACCAGCACGACCGGCGGCAAGTCTACAGAAACAGGCGACGCTACCCTTCCTCTCCTTATAGTCGCAGTACTTGCGGGTGCAGCTGTTACAGTTCTCACAATCAAGAAAAAGAGAATATAAGTTATTTTAACTGAGTATTCGGTTTACAGCCTCGGTCATCAGACCGAGGCTGTTTTTTTGGTGCTGAAAATACCTATAGAGGCGGCAATCTGCTTACAGAAGAGAGACGGGAGTGTGTAATGCCGGTTTGAAACGAGCTGTGTCATTAAGCGAAACAGAGAGCCGCGGTGCGAAAAAATGCCTATAACGGAGGGCTCTGCGGCCAGGTCAGCCGCGCAGGTGAGCCGAGCCGAAACAGCAGTGATGCCAAGCGGCGGGAAAGCGGCTGTATATAGTGAAAACTACTAACAAACAGGCGAACAATATGTGCAAAAAGCAAATCCGCAAATTTCACAAAACGGTTGAAATTTTAATGTGATTATGATAGAATGTTGCTACATTAAAGGGCACTGTCTGTTATGAGAGTGCCGAAAAAATATGATATTTAGGAGTGAACAAACTTGAAAAGAAGACTTTTAGCTTTTGCAATCGTAGTTGTTCTCATGCTCAGCGTTGTTGCGCTTCCGACATCCGCTGCCGCAGAAATGAAAATCTACAGACTTGCAACGGCACCCGTGCTCGACGGTGCTATCGGAGAGGGTGAGTATTATCTCCTTGCCGACAATTCTACCTACAACTTCGGCATTGCTGACAACTCTGAGGGCGATATGGCAAAGGCTGACAAGAAGATATATGCCGGCTATGACGACAATTATCTTTACCTTGCAGCTGCCGTTACCTGTGAGACACACATAAACGAATGGGTATTCGTTGCTGATGGCGGAGAAAACGACTACGATATTTACGACGGTCACAGCGCTATGATCGGTATTACATCCGTTAATCCCGCTACCGACGCCGATTGTATCGCTACTCTTACAAACAGCGAATGGACATGGTCCGACGCCTTCAAGTCGGCTATCGGCCGTGAGTTCACAATCGCTCAGACAAGCGACACCGGTATTCAGCTTTCAGGTGTACACTTCTCGCACACTATCGTATATGTTCCCGAGTCCGACATTTATACCGACCCGGTTAGCAACGGTACTATCCGTTACAATGCGGCAAACGACGCTAACCTGCCCATGACAACCGACTTCTTCAAGGTTGCTCACGATGCTTCCAACTACGATATCTACGAAGTTAAGGTACCGTGGGGATGGATTGACTACAAGACAGACAAGAAGGGCAACAAGGGCGAAAATGTTATCCCCTTTGACAGAAAAGACGGCACATACTGCGGCGTAGCTATTGACCTGGCAAGCGGCGACATTGACCAGGATGTTTATTTTAATCAGGGTCTTGCACACGCTTACTTCGGCTGCACAAGCAACCAGAACCTTCGTTACTTCGGCGAATATGTTCCGCTTTATCTCTCCGGCAATGCTGATGCAGGCGCTACCGCGAGCGCTAAGCTCGGAACTCCCGGTTCTTCCAGCAGCAACTCTGGAGTAACTGCTGTAGGTACTACCACTACCAGCGGCAGCAATGTGTCCGATACTACCACCGGTACAAAGCCGGAGGCTACTACAAATACTCCCAAGACAACGACAAAGAAGGTTACCACAACCACAAAGACGGCTGATGCCGACAAGACTGTAACCGAGGAGAAGGACGGACTTTCCGGAGGAGCAATCGCTCTTATCGTAATAGCAGTTCTCGTGGTTGTTGCCGTAGTAGTTGTTATTATTGTCAAGAAAAAGAAGGGCGCGGCTAATACACCGGAAGCGCCTAAGGCTGAAGAAGCTCCCAAGGCTGACAAAGCTGATGAGGCTGACAAAGCAGAAGACGACAAGAAGGAATAAGAGACAGAACTTTAATTAAGAACAAAGGACGGTCGAAATCGACCGTCCTTTTTCATTTTTGCGTTTGTTTGCAATTGACTAATAAATCAAAAAACTATATAATTATCGTTGGCTTTGAGTTAAAGGAGGCGGGAATATGAAAAAGGGCAGTATGTTTTCAACGCGGGATATCGCGGCGATAATATGGCCTATTATCATTGAACAGCTTCTGATGGTATTTATGGGCATGGCTGATACATTTATGGTGTCGAGCGCCGGAGACGAGGCGGTTTCGGGCATTTCGCTCGTTGACTCGATAAATGTACTGATAATACAGCTTTTTTCCGCGCTTGCTACCGGAGGGGCGGTGGTAGTTGCGCAGTATCTCGGCAAGCGCGACAACGAAAGCGCGGAGGAGGCCGCAAAGCAACTAATTTGGATGTCATCACTCATATCGGCCGGTTTTTCGGCGCTTTCGCTTGCCGCTAACCGTCCTCTTTTATTGCTTATCTTCGGTTCAATAGAACAGAGCGTTATGACAAACTGCCGCATATATTTCTATGTGACAGCGATATCCTTTCCGTTTCTCGCAATTTACAATTCCGGCGCCGCAATTTTCAGGGCGACGGGAAACAGCCGTATTTCAATGGCGGTTTCCATTATTTCAAATCTTTTTAATATTGCCGGCAACGCCTTGCTTATATACGGTTTTGACATGGGGGTGCTCGGCGCGGCTCTGTCTACATTATTATCCAGAATCCTGTCAGCGGTTATTATGATGCTGTACATCAAAAGACCCGACCAGCCTGTCACGGTCAACGGCCTGTTAAAAGTGCGGTTTAACGGTGCGATGATAAAGCGAATACTGTCTATCGGCATTCCGAACGGCCTCGAGGGAGGTATGTTTCAGGGGGGAAA
>JAQXGK010000040.1 GCA_029006345.1 Bacillota bacterium | reverse complement strand
GAACATTTCTGTCTATCGCCACACAACCTGATTCACAAAAGTTTCCCCTCACAGAATCTTCTGCGAGGGGTTTTGATTTGTTTACGCAACACTTTTCGAACATACTATAAGTGAAAAGAAAGACAACAAGTGATTAAACTTTTTAAGGCGGCTCGGTGTTAAAGTTTAACCGCACTAATGTGAATGCCGCATCTCACAGTAGGTGGGATTAGACAGCGCGAGGATTCCTCCGACTCGTGCTGTTGAGCGCTGTGCCGAAATTGACTTAACCTCAGGTTGATTTCAGCACGGCGCCAAGCATCAAAACAAGTGGAGACCATATACGGTTACGCCGATATATATATGTCGGAGTAAACGGATATGTTAGAGGTGAAGGCTCAACCATAAGAGCCTGTCGGATTCGGCGAAACAAATGTGGGTATGATTTTTCTTTAACTTATTCTATTTTTAGGGGGGATTCTATGGGACACAAAAACAAAAAATCTTTGACGCGACAGGTGCAGGAATGTTTTGAGAGCAAGCTAAGAATCGGACAAAGCAAACACAAAGACAAGCATGACGGCGTGAGCGACCAATACATATACAGCTATGGAACTTTGAAGTCGTATATGAAAGAGGCTAACTATTTTGTGAAGTTTTGCAAACAAAAACATAACAGCAAGACGCTCGAACAATGCCGTACGTATGTGGCAGAATGGATTGACAGCCGCCGACATCTCTCGGCATACACGCTCAAACTGGACTTGTCGGCACTCGCAAAGCTCTACGGTGTTAAAGCGACCGACTTTGGAATTGAAACACCTGCCCGAGTTATGAGCAATATAACCCGTTCTCGGGGAGTCAAAAAGCGAGACTGCCATTTTTCAGAGAAACGAAACGCCGACCTTGTATATTTCTGCAAGTGCACGGGTCTGCGCCGTTCGGAGCTTGCGGCTTTGCGGGGGGATATGCTCGCTGTCGATGACAGGGGCAGACTGTGTATCAATGTCACGGCAGGAAGCAAGGGCGGCAGACCAAGGCTTGCGCCGATAATCGGCGATGTTGAGCGTATCACAAAGCTGATGCACGATGTAGGGAGCGGCAAGGTATTCCCAAAAGTCCCGTCGGGCGCAGACATCCACAGCTACCGCGCGGACTACGCTACGGCGATATACAACTATTACGCCCGACCGATTGATAAGATACCCTATGACAAAATCAACAAGGGAACAGGTCGACGGTATCAGAGCGAGGTGTATGTCTGCCGCGGCGAAAACAAAGGCAAACGTCTCGATAAACTCGCAATGCTCGAAGCCTCCCGCGCCCTCGGCCATAACCGTATCTGCGTTGTCGGGGAGCATTACATCCGATAAAAATGATTGACTTGTGGCTATATTTGATGTATAATTTGGGCATAATAGTGACAGTAGGTTATCATATGCAGATAGTACCAATGAGGGACCTGAAAGATACAGTCAAAATAGAGAAGCTTTGTGAAACAGAAAACGGACCGGTATTCGTCACCAAAAACGGCTACGGCAGGCTTGTTGTGATGGATATCGAATATTACGAGCGGACAATGCAAAAAATGTATGAGGCTAAGAATGTTCAGGCAGGCATCAGCGATATGAATGACGGTAAGCTCAATGACGGTCAGTCGGTTATTGACGCTATGAGGGGCAAGTATGGCATCTGATTACATTTTTAAATTTACCGATAAAGCTTCGGCGGATTTGGATGAAATTCTCGGATACATCAGCAATACGCTCGATAATAAAGCCGCCGCAAAGAATTTTCTTGACAATGTCGATGATGCGATAGAAAGAATCTGCGCTTTCCCCGAGCTTGGGAAAGTGGTGCACAATGAGTTCCTGACGAGAGATGATGTCAGGCAGGTCGTTATCGGGAATTATATTTTGTATTATCTGCCGTGCTCGGCAGACAAAACGATTATTATTTTAAGCATTATTTACGGCAAACGGAATCTTAATGACATACTCTCAGATTTCAACAGTTAATCCGGGGAAGAGTTCGGCTCTCCCCGGATTTGCTTTTCTTAAAAAGGCAGTTCGTCTTCGTCGTCGAACCAGTTAAAGTCATCATTGGCATACGGATTATCAAAATATTGAGAATTAAGAGATTCCTCAAGGAACTTAGCCTCATCGTCATAAAACAAGTCTTCATCTTCATCGTCAATAGATTCGGGAACGATTTTAACTGATGAATCATATGTAT
>JAQXGK010000039.1 GCA_029006345.1 Bacillota bacterium | reverse complement strand
TTACAAAGAATAAGGATTTTGATTTGCCTCTCCGCACAACAAGAAGCGGAGAATATAAAATACCGCCCGGCAGTCATGTCTATGTCTGCATGACAAGCGATTTCTTTCTTGATCTTGCCGACTCCTGGCGAAATGATATCTGGAAGATTATCAAGACAAGAAACGATGTTAAATTTACGATTATAACAAAAAGGATTGTCAGATTTTCAGAGTGCATTCCCGACGATTGGGGAGACGGCTATGAAAATGTCCGCATATGCTGTACGATAGAGAATCAGCGTGAGTGCGATACACGTCTCCCGGTATTTATGTCCTTACCGATCAAGCATAAAATGCTTACCTGCGAGCCGCTTTTGTCGCCGTTAAATCTTCGGGAATACATTGACAGCACCTTGGAAGGAGTTGTGGTTGGGGGAGAGAGCGGGAATCAAGCGCGCATATGCGACTTTGACTGGGTACTGGATATTCGTGCCCAATGCGTCGAAGCCGGCATACCTTTTTTGTTCAAGCAGACCGGAGCAAATTTCCGAAAAGACGGAAAGACCTACAGGATATTAAGAAAATACCAGCATATACAGGCTAAAAAGGCAAATATTGATATTTGGGCAAATAGATAAAGCTGCCGATGTTACCGGGACTTTATCTATTTGCTTTTTCAAAAATCTGGCACTGAATATTTATTAAAAAATTTGCTGTATTCCCGGCATATTTACTTGATCCAACAACAAGCAATAAGAAAGAATGTTTATTATACGTGCATATTGTTACCTTATCCGTCTTTCACAATATCATTATTGTTAATTATCACAACAAAACCATATGCATAAATATACATATTATTCACAGTGGGCATGCAATTGTGATATCGGCGGTTGTTGTCCTATATTTTTAATCTCTTTTTATAAATAATTTTGAAAAAGGTCTTGACAATATACAGATATTGTTGCATAATTATTCACGTAAATTATAATTCAATTCAAGGAGAAAATGAAAATGAGCAAAAACGATATCAAAAAAGTGGTACTTGCATATTCCGGAGGTCTCGACACCTCTATTATCATTCCGTGGCTCAAGGAGAATTATAATAACTGCGAAGTAGTCGCCGTGTCTGGTGATGTCGGACAGGGAACCGAGCTTGACGGACTTGACGAAAAGGCCAAGAAAACAGGCGCCTCCAAGCTTTATATCGAGGACTTAAACAAAGAATTTGTCGAGGATTATATCTTTCCGACAGTAAAGGCCGGAGCAAAATACGAGGGCGATTATCTGCTCGGCACTTCGTTTGCCCGTCCTATCATAGCAAAGAGAATAGTTGAAATAGCTAAAGCCGAAGGAGCCGACGCCATTTGCCACGGCTGCACGGGCAAGGGCAATGACCAGGTGCGTTTTGAGCTTGCTATAAAGGCCTTTGCGCCCGATATTAAGATCATCGCGCCCTGGAGGGAATGGTCGATAAAGTCTCGTGACGAGGAAATCGATTATGCCGAAGCGCACAATATCCCTCTTAAGATCAACAGAGAGACAAACTACTCAAAGGACAAGAACCTTTGGCATCTTTCTCATGAGGGACTCGACTTAGAGGATCCGGCAAACGAGCCGATGTATAACAAGGAGGGCTTCCTTGAAATGGGCGTATCGCCCGAAATGGCTCCCGACAAGCCCACATACGTTACTATTCATTTTGAAAAGGGAATTCCGACCGCCATCGACGGCGAGAAGCTCGGCTCGGTCGAAATCATCAAGAAGCTCAATGAGCTCGGCGGAGCAAATGGTATCGGTCTTGCGGATCTTGTAGAAAACCGCCTTGTCGGAATGAAGTCCCGCGGCGTGTACGAAACACCCGGCGGTACAATTCTCTACAGGGCACACCAGGTTCTCGAGACGCTTTGCCTCGACCGTGATACTCAGCACTACAAGGAGCTTGTCGCTCAGAAATTCGCAGAGCTTGTTTACTTCGGACAGTGGTTTACGCCTCTGCGCGAAGCACTCAGCGCCTTTGTAGACAGCACGCAGGAAAATGTCACCGGCGACGTAAAGCTTAAGCTCTACAAGGGCAATATAATCAACGCCGGCACAACCTCACCCTATTCGCTTTACGACCCTGAGATAGCTACCTTTGACGAGGATAACGTTTACAATCAGGCAGATTCAGCAGGATTCATCAACCTCTTCGGCCTTCCGATAAAGGTTCATGCCAAGCTCAACGAAAAGAAAAGCAAGTAATATATAAGTTATAAAGGATTTACCGATATGGATAAAATGTGGGCGGGGCGCTTCTCAAAGGCGCTTGACAAACAGGCAGACGACTTTAATTCGTCGATTCACTTTGACAGCCGCATGTATAAACAGGATATTGCAGGCTCTATAGCGCACTGCGCTATGCTCGGAGAAACAGGCATCATAACAAAAGAAGAATCGTCAGCAATAATAGATTCACTTTCCGAAATCCTCGAGGATATCGAAAGCGGAAAGCTTGAAATCGACATGCAGGCCGAAGATATACATATGTTTGTTGAAGCAGAGCTTACAAAACGAATCGGCGATACCGGAAAAAAGCTGCACACCGCCCGCAGCCGCAACGACCAGGTGGCTCTGGATATAAGGCTATATCTCAGAGATGAGATAACACAGATAAAAGAACTCATAAAGAAGCTAATAGGTTCGATTGTGCTGCAGGCAGAAAAAAACAAATCGGTTATTATGCCCGGTTACACACATTTGCAGAGAGCTCAGCCGATAACCTTCGGTCATCATCTGCTTGCATATGCCTTTATGCTGTGCCGCGATCTTGACCGACTGAGCGACGCCGCCGCGAGAATGAATTATTCTCCCCTCGGCTCCTGCGCTCTTGCAGGTACTACATATCCTACCAACAGGGCTATGACTGCCGAGAAGCTTGGTTTTGACGGCGTTTGCGAAAACAGTATTGACGGCGTTTCGGACAGGGATTTCTGCATTGAAATAATGAGTGCATTATCCGTTACCATGATGCATCTGTCGAGATTTTCCGAGGAAATAATACTGTGGTCGTCATGGGAATTCAAGTTTATCGAGCTTGACGATGCCTATACCACCGGCTCAAGCATTATGCCGCAAAAGAAAAACCCGGATATGGCAGAGCTTGTCCGCGGAAAAACCGGCAGGGTATACGGCGACTTATTTACGCTGCTGACTGTCCTAAAGGGGATACCGCTTGCATATAACAAGGATATGCAGGAGGATAAAGAAGCAATTTTTGACGCTGTTGACACTGTCAAGCACTGTCTTGAGGTATTTGCACCCATGATAGAGACCATGAAGGCGATACCCGAAAACATGTATAAGGCGGCGGGAAAAGGCTTTATAAACGCCACTGATTTGGCCGATTATCTTGTTGGCAAGGGGTTGCCCTTCCGCAGTGCATATAAGATCGTGGGAAGCATTGTCGCGCGGTGCATAAAAGACGATGCTGTTCTCGACGAACTGCCGCTTGAGGTTTACAAGGAGTATGACAGCCGCTTCGAGAGTGATTTGTATGACTCAATCAAGCTTGAAGCCTGCGTCAACAGGCGTATCAGCGAAGGCGGAACCGGACTTGAGTCGGTCGAAAAGCAAATAGCTATCGTAAAGGAAAAAATTAAATGACAAAGGTTTTTATCGACGGCAGAGAGGGAACTACAGGCCTGCGTATAAATGACCGCATAGCCGCTCGTCCCGATATCGAAATGATTGTTCTTTCCGAGGAGGAGCGCAAGGACAGAGAGTGCCGCAGACAGGCGCTTAACTACGCAGACGTAGCATTTCTTTGCTTGCCGGACCCTGCAGCTGTAGAGGCAGTATCACTTGTGGACAACGATAAAACAGTGATAATAGACGCCTCCACCGCACATCGTACCCTTGACGGTTGGGCTTACGGATTTCCCGAGCTTTCTGCTGAACACAGAAGCAAAATCGAAACCTCGCGAAGAATAGCCGTTCCCGGATGTCATGCAAGCGGCTTTATAGCTCTTGTATATCCGCTTGTCTCAAAGGGTATTATCGGCCCTGACACCGCGCTGTCCTGCTTTTCGCTGACAGGCTACAGCGGCGGCGGCAAAAAAATGATTGCTCAGTACGAGTCGGAAAACAGAGACAAACTGCTTGACGCTCCGCGTCAGTACGGACTCGGACAAACGCATAAACACCTAAAGGAAATGGTTAAAATACCGTCTTTAAGCAAAGCACCTGTCTTCTGCCCGATAGTAGCCGATTTTTACAGCGGAATGGAGGTAACCGTACCTCTTGACGGAATATCGCTCTGTTCCCATACGGCAGACGATATAATAAAAGTTTACAGTGAATTGTATAAGGGACCGATAGTATCTTTCGACAGCTCGGTAGGTTCTGACGGATTTATCAGCGCTTCGGCTTTTAGCGGTAAGGATTTGATGAAAATCAGCGTACTCGGAAACGATGAGCGTATTGCGCTTGTCTCGCTTTATGACAATCTCGGAAAAGGCGCAAGCGGCGCGGCTGTAGAATGTATGAACATCGTGCTCGGCGTCAAGGATACAGAAGGACTTGAGCTTTAAGTATTTGAAAGGTTAACAAATATAGGTTTATTTATGAAGTACATAAACGGCGGCGTTTGCGCCGCAAAGGGATATACCGCCAACGGCGTTCACTGCGGAATAAGAAAGTCTAAGTCAAAGCTTGACCTTGCTCTAATATACAGTGAAAAGCTTGCAAATACTGCATGCGTATATACTAAGAATCTCGTTAAGGGCGCTCCGCTTACAGTGACCCGCGAAAACGTCGCTGACGGCAAGGCGCAGGCTATAATTTGCAACAGCGGAAACGCCAATACCTGCAACGCCGACGGCATTGAAAAAGCACGCGCAATGTGCAAGCTTGTCGCTGAAGTATTACCGGTTAAAGCAGACGACGTAGTTGTAGCTTCAACGGGAGTTATAGGCCAGACGCTTGATATCACTCCTATTTCAAATTCTATCAAAGAGCTTGCATCCGGACTTTCCGCAGACGGTACTGCGGCAGCCGAAGCAATCCTCACAACCGATACCGTCAGAAAGGAAGCTGCCGTGGAATTTACGGTTAGCGGCAAAGTATGCAGAATCGGCGGGATAGCTAAGGGCTCCGGAATGATTCATCCCAACATGGCCACAATGCTTATCTTCATTACAACCGACGCCGCTATATCGACCGAAATGCTGCAAAAGGCCTTGTCCTGCGATATTGAAAACACCTTTAATATGATAAGCGTAGACGGCGACACCTCCACAAACGATACTGTATGCCTCATGGCAAACGGCGCAGCCGGAAATAATGAAATCACCTCCGAGGGAGCTGATTTCGACGAATTCAAGGCCGCCCTCAATATGGTCACAACAGCTATTTGCCGCATGATTGCGGGCGACGGAGAGGGCGCCACAAAGCTGCTTGAATGCAAGGTAAGCGGCGCGGACAACCTTAATACCGCAAAAATCTGCGCAAAGAGCGTCATTTGCTCGTCATTACTCAAGGCGGCCATGTTCGGCGCAGACGCCAACTGGGGCAGGGTACTGTGCGCGCTTGGCTACAGCGGCGCCGATATCGATGTTAACAAAGTTGACGTTTCATTTAAGTCGGGCAAGGGAGTTATAGATGTTTGCAAAAACGGCGCCGGAATTGAATTCTCCGAAGAAAAAGCAAAGGAAATACTTCTTGAAAAAGAAATCGAAATATTGGTTGAGCTCAATTCGGGCAATGCATCAGCCACTGCTTGGGGCTGTGACCTTACATATGATTATGTAAAAATCAACGGTGATTACAGGACATAAATACGAGGAGCAATTATGAATTTATCTAATGCCGAACGCGCGGAGGTGCTGATTCACGCTCTGCCGTATATCAAAAAGTATTACAACAAGGTACTTGTCATTAAGTACGGCGGAAACGCCATGATAAACGAAGAGTTAAAGCATGCGGTAATGGGCGACATTGTGCTTTTATCGCTTATCGGGGTCAAGGTTGTGCTTGTACACGGCGGCGGTCCGGAAATTACCGATATGCTGAAAAAGGTCGGCAAAGAGACCCAGTTTGTAGACGGGCTTCGTATCACCGACAAGGAAACCGTTGAAATCGCACAGATGGTTCTTGCGGGAAAGGTGAACAAAAGTCTTGTAAGCCTCATCGGAAACCTCGGCGGAAAGGCTGTCGGTCTTTCCGGCATGGACGGCAAACTGATTCGTGCAAAGCAGCTTGATGAGCGTCTCGGATATGTCGGTGAGATAACCGGAATAAACCCCGAGCCGATACTTGATATGCTTGAAAACGGATATATTCCCGTTGTATCAACAATCGGCTGCGACGACGAGGGTAATTCATATAATATAAACGCCGATACGGCGGCGGCAAGAATAGCCGGTACTCTCAAGGCCGAAAGCCTTATCTCAATGACTGATATTAGCGGAATTATGCGCGACAAGGACGATCCGAATTCACTTATTTCCAAGCTTCATGTCAGCGATGCACCGCAGCTTATACATGAGGGCATAATTTCCGGCGGCATGATACCTAAGGTGGAATGCTGTATAGAGGCGATAAGACGCGGAGTAAACAGAGTATTTATTATCGACGGCAGAATACCTCACTCAATACTTATCGAAACACTTACCGATGAAGGTATCGGTACAATGCTGTTATAATTATGGGGATGGATGTTATGAATACAAAAGAACTCGACAATAGATTTGTAGCGCCTACATATGCGCGTTACCCGGTTGAGATAATCAGCGGTAAGGGCGCTCTTTTAAGAGGCGCAGACGGAAAAGATTATATTGATTTAGGGAGCGGCATAGCCGTAAACATATTCGGTATGTGCGACGACGAATGGAAAAACGCCGTACAGGAACAGCTTGATAATTTTCAGCATGTTTCAAACCTCTATTATTCGTCGCCTTGTGCAAATCTTGCCAAGCTGCTCTGCGAAAAAACAGGTATGAAAAAGGTATTTTTCGCTAATTCCGGAGCCGAAGCAAACGAATGTGCAATTAAGGCAGCGAGAAGAGTCTCTTTTCTTAAGCACGGCGATGAAAGTCACAGCACTATTATTACGCTGAAAAACAGTTTTCACGGCAGAACGATAGCAACGCTGACCGCAACAGGGCAGGATTCGTTCCATAAGGAATTCGGACCGTTTCTTGACGGCTTTGTATATGCCGAGGCAAATAACCTCGACGATATAAAGACGCTTGCCGAAAACAACAATGCAGCCGCAGTTATGGTAGAGGTTATTCAGGGCGAGGGCGGGGTAAAAGCGCTCGACCGCGATTTTGTTATCGGAATCGAAAAGCTTTGCCGTGAAAAGGATATGCTGTTCATTGTCGATGAGGTGCAAAGCGGTAACGGCCGAAGTGGAATGCTGTACGCCTACATGAATTACGGTGTAAAGCCGGACATTGTCACAACAGCAAAGGGGCTCGGCGGCGGTCTGCCCATCGGAGCCACCCTGCTCGGCGAACGTGCGGAAAATGCATTCGGCTACGGCAGTCACGGCTCAACCTTCGGCGGAAATCCCATCTCCTGTGCAGGGGGCTTAAATATACTTTCGCGCATTGACGACAAACTGCTTGACGCAGTCAAATCAAAGTCGGCTTATATTTTTAATACTCTTAACGGTGCAAAAGGCGTAAAGAGCGTTTCGGGTATGGGTCTTATGATAGGTCTTGAAATAGAAAAGGACGCAAAAGAGGTAGTGGCAGAATGCATTAACCGCGGCGTACTTATGCTGACCGCCAAGGATAGGATAAGACTCCTTCCTCCCCTCAATATTCCCGACGATTTACTCAAAAGCGCAATAAATATACTGAAAGAGGTACTGGCACAATGAAACATTTTCTTAAATTAATGGACTGGTCACCCAAGGAAATAGCCTCCGCGCTCAACCTTGCAGATCAGCTTAAATATGAAAAGAAAAACGGCATTGAACATCACCTGCTGAAAGGCAAAACCCTGGGAATGATTTTCCAGAAATCATCTACAAGAACGCGCGTTTCCTTTGAAGTCGGCATGTACGATCTCGGCGGCAGTGCGCTGTTTCTCAGCTCTCACGACCTTCAGATAGGCAGGGGCGAGCCGGTAGAAGACACCGCGCGCGTGCTTTCGCGATATCTAGACGCTATTATGATAAGAACTTTTGAGCAAAAAGAGGTCGAAACACTCGCAGAATACGGCTCAATTCCGATAATAAACGGCTTGACCGATTACTGCCATCCCTGTCAGGTAATGGCGGACCTTATGACCATTCGTGAGCATAAGGGCACTATCAAGGGAAACAAGCTCTGCTATATCGGCGACGGCAACAACATGGCAAATTCACTCATTGTCGGAGCAATCAAAACCGGTATGACTGTTGCTGTCGGCTGTCCTAAGGGCTATCAGCCGGACTCTGAAATAATGAAGTGGGCTAACGAAAACGGCAGTTTTCTGTGCACAGACGATATACTTGAGGCCGCCGACGGTGCCGATGTGCTTTATACCGATGTATGGGCATCCATGGGTCAGGAAAGCGAGCGCGAGGAAAGAATGAAGGTGTTCAGCGGCTATCAGATTAACGACAGGGTTATGGACGCCGCCCACAAGGACGCAATGGTCATGCACTGTCTGCCCGCACATCGCGAGGAGGAAATAACAGCGAAAGTCTTTGAGCAGCATGCAGGTGAAATATTTGATGAAGCCGAAAACAGACTTCACGCGCAAAAGGCAATTCTTGTAAAGTGCCTTTCGGATGACAACAAGTAACCAAGCGAGGTTATCAGAGGTTATAAATGAAAAAAGGATATCTTGTTTTAAGCGACGGACGATATTTTGAAGGACAGCGTATAGGTGCAGATACCGATACCGTCGGCGAGCTTGTATTTACGACCGCCATGTGCGGTTATATCGAAACACTTACTGACCCGAGCTACTCGGGTCAGATTGTTATGCAGACCTTTCCGCTGATTGGCAATTACGGCATAATCAAGTCTGATTTTGAAGGCGAATGTGCGATATCCGGCTACATAGTCAGAGAAATTTGTGAAACACCCTCCAATTTCCGTTGTGACGGAACACTGGACGAATTTCTAAGAAAAAAAAATATACCGGGGCTTTGCGGTATTGATACTCGTGAACTGACGAAAATCATCCGCGAGCAGGGTGTAATCAATGCCAAAATCTGCAGTGAGCTTCCGAAGGAATATAGTGATATACAAACATACAGTGTAACCGGTGCGGTTGATTCAGTAACAGTAAAAAAACCGAAGATATATAAGGCAACGGGAGCCAAAAAGTATAATGTAGCGCTGCTTGATTACGGCGCAAAAAGAAATATTATCCGTGAGCTCTGCTCCCGCGGATGCGAGGTTACGCTGCTGCCGGCCAAAACATCGGCAAAAGATATTCTGTCATGTGGTTATGACGGAGTTATGCTGTCGAACGGTCCCGGAGATCCGGCAGATAATACGTTTGAGATTACCACAGTCAAGGATTTATTCGGACAGATTCCGATATTCGGAATCTGTCTCGGGCATCAGCTGTTGGCACTCGCTAACGGTGCAAAAACAATTAAGCTGAAATACGGTCACCGCGGCGTAAACCAGCCGGTACGCGAAGTTTTCGGAAAACGCACATACATTACAAGCCAGAATCACGGCTATGCTGTTGATATAAACTCCGTTATAAACGGCAGGGTTACTTATATTAATGCAAACGACGGCACCTGCGAGGGAATAGATTATCCCGGAAGCCGTGCATTTTCAGTGCAGTTCCATCCGGAGGCCGCGTCCGGTCCGCATGACACTGAGTTTTTATTTGACAGATTTGCGGCTTTGATGGGAGGTGCCGACTGATGCCTGTTGACAAGAGCATAAAAAAGGTACTGGTAATCGGTTCGGGACCTATAGTAATAGGACAGGCGGCGGAATTTGACTATGCCGGCGCTCAGGCTTGCCGTGTATTACAGGAAGCAGGGATCAACGTTGTTCTTGTAAATTCCAATCCTGCTACAATAATGACCGACAAAGCGCTTGCCGACGAAATATATCTTGAACCGCTTACTGAAGAAACTGTAAAGCGCATTATAGAAAAAGAGCGGCCCGACAGCCTGCTTGCCGGCTTGGGCGGACAAACCGGACTCACTATAGCCATGCAGCTGTCGCATGACGGGTTTCTTGATAAAATGGGTGTGCGTCTGCTGGGAACAGACAGCAGCGCCATCGACAGAGCGGAGGACAGGGAGCTTTTCAAAGAAACCATGAAAAAGCTCGGACAGCCTGTAATACCTTCGGGCATTGCCCATTCTGTTGAAAGTGCAAAAAAGGTTGCCGCAAAGATCGGCTATCCTGTTATTATACGTCCTGCTTTCACACTCGGCGGAGGCGGAGGCGGTGTAGCGGAGACTCCGGAAGAGCTCGATATTATCGCCGGCACCGGTCTTGAGGCTTCTCCGATACATCAGATACTTGTCGAGCGATACATATACGGCTGGAAGGAAATTGAATTTGAGGTCATGCGCGACTCGGCGGGAAATTCCATAGCCGTATGCAGCATGGAAAATTTTGACCCTGTCGGCGTACATACCGGAGACAGCATTG
>JAQXGK010000038.1 GCA_029006345.1 Bacillota bacterium | reverse complement strand
AACAATAAAAATAATCATTAAAAAACCACCCGTAACGAGCGGGATTCTTAAAGACAGTTATCTACAACCGAATACACAAATTTCCTGCTTGTAACAGTATAAGACAAACTACCCGAAAAAGAGAAAAACAAACCTCTATTTCGGGTAGTTATTTTTATGCGGTGATATAGTGATATGCTTGCCTACGGCAACCGTGATATGGAAACCTGCGGTTTCCTTGATATTTTTCCCCGTTAAACTGCAAAAGGCAATAACACTCGGCGACAGCCAAATATCACTGCTTTAGCAATATCACTCGCGGGATGCGCGAATAAAACTGAAGAGTGTCCTCCGGGACACTCTTCTAATACGGGTGGTTTTTACTGCGGTAAATTACTCGGCGTCGCTCTCTTCGGAAGCGTTATCTTCGGAAGTATTCTCTTCGGGGAGCTCTTCATCGGCAAGAAGTGCTCTCATTGAAAGCGATACCTTCTTTGCGTCATAATCAATTTCCGTAATCTTTGCATCGACAACATCGCCGACCTTAACGACATCGGCGGGTGTATTAACACGCTTGTTCGCAAGCTGAGAAATGTGAATGAGTCCGTCGATACCGGGGATGACTTCAGCGAAGGCGCCGAAGCTCGTGATATTTACAATCTTAACGGAAGCAACATCGCCGACATTGTACTTGCCTGCAAGAAGCGTCCACGGATTTGTTTCCTCTGTCTTATATCCGAGAGAAATCTTTCTTGTCTCGGGGTTGAAGCTCTTAACAAAAACATGTATATTATCGCCTACCTTGACAACATCGCCGGGGTGCTTGATATGCTTCCATGAAAGCTCGGTAATATGAACCATACCGTCAACGCCGCCGAGATCGACAAATGCACCGTAATTCGTAAGGCTCTTGACAACACCGTCGTACTGCTTGCCTTCCTCAATTTCTGACCAGAACTTGTCCTCAACAGCCTTCTGCTGTTCGCTGAGATATGCCTTAACAGAGCCTACAGCTCTTTTTCTCTGCTGGTCAACATCGATTATCTTATACTTGACGGACTTGCCGACAAGCTCAGAAAGAGGGGTATTTACGGCAACGCCGGAAAGTCTGCCCGGAATAAATACTGTCTGACCCTTATAAGCGGTAAGTACACCGCCGTTAACATCGCGGTCAACCTTGCTCTCAATCACTGTACCCTGCTCGAAAGCGGCGCATATCTCAGACCAGCCCAGTCTGTTCTCAAGCTTCTTCTTGGAGACCTGAACAGTACCGTCGGCGTCACTGAACTTCATAAGAAGCACATTTATCTTATCGCCGACTTTATAATGATCGGCAATGACAAAGGACGAATCGTCTGTCAGCTCGTCAAAGGACAGAATGCCGGTATGCTTGATTCCCAAATCAATCTGAATCTCATTGGGCGAAATACCGATAATTGTACCGGTTGCTTCCTCTCCTGTATTTAATGTTTTGAATGATTCGTTGAGCATCTCCTCAAAGCTCAGCGTCTCTTCTACATTGTTGTTCTCAGCCATGGTTTTGAAAACCTCCTCAATAATTCTGTCGGGCGTTGAAGCGCCGGCAGTTATCCCCACGTTTTTAATATTTCGGGGAATTTTTGAGAGTGCCGGATCTTTGGCATTCTCGATTTGCAGAGTATCACAGTTCCTACTTGATATCTCGGTAAGCTTCCTCGTGTTTGAGCTGTGAGGTCCTCCGATAACGATCATGAGGTCGGAATCCTTGCTGATGGTATCAGCATCTTTCTGTCTATTCTCTGTCACATTACATATTGTATCAAATATTCTCGGATTTGTATATAGATTTTCAGCAAAAGATAAACATTTTTTCCACTCACCTATATTCTGAGTTGTCTGAGATAACAAAACATAGCGCTCGTTTTTGTTGCATTTTACCGAAAACTCTTTCAACTCATCCAAGCCCGAGCAGACTGTATAGCTCCCTTCGTCGGCATAACTTACTATTCCCTCTACCTCGGGATGCTTAATATCTCCTATGACAATGAAGTGAGTTCCGGGTATTTTCTTTTCATTCAGAACGATATTATGTATTTTTTTGACATACGGGCAGGTTGCGTCGATGTAGTCGATGCCGTACTTTTCAAGCTCGGCATATACCCCGGGGCCGACCCCGTGGGTTCTGATAATGACAACTGAATTTTCAGGCAAAGACCTGATATCACAGATATCAATCGGAAGAACGTTCTTTTCCTCCAGTTCTTTGTTAAAGTCCTCGTTGTGAATGAGCTTTCCGAGAGTATATATCGGGCGTCCGCCCTTTTCCATTTCCTTATACAGAATATCAACCGAACGACGGACGCCGAAGCAAAAGCCGGCGAGTGATGACAGCGTAACCTTCATTTCTTTTCACCGAAATATTCTGCATATTGCTCATTTACGAGCGAGCAGATGCTGCTCTCAAGCATTGAATCAAGCTTAGCAAAGAATTCTTCCTTGCTTCCGCACCCGGACACGCTGTCGTAAGCGATAGGGTCTCCGAACGAGACGACAGTGCGGCGAAAAGGTTTAATCCAGTGATTGCGGGCTGTAATTCCGACCGGAAGTATAGGAGCTTTTGTAAAATACGACATAAAAGCCGCTCCGTCCTTAAACTCGGTGGTTTCCGGCAGCTTTCCCCTGCACCGCTTGCCCTGGGGGAAAATCATGATTATATTTCCGCCCTTCAAAACGCGAACGGCTGTTTTGAGAGCCATAAAATCATTTCCGTCCCTGTTGATAGGAACGACTCCGAGCTTTTTGAAAATGTGCTTTAGCACGGGCCAGCTGAAAATTTCAACTTTTGCCATAAAGGTTATCGGCTGTTTGATATAAAAGGCAATAAAAATAGCATCCAAAATGGATATGTGGTTCGCGCAGATAACATACGGTCCCTTTTCGGGCTGTTTTTGGGCGTTCACCGCTTTTACTCTGTATAAAGGTTTGAGAAAGAAGCTTACAAATTTCAATAAAAACTTATATAGCATGATAACTCCGTTTCTTTTTGTTATGATTATATGAAAAAAATCGCCGCAAGTCAATAAGCCCGGTCAATTTGGTTTATTCGCAGATCAAACATCATATAATTTTCTGTAATCTTATGAAAGAGTTGTAAAGACAAAATGAAAAAACTGAAAAAGCTTGTTGCGACGACGCTATTGCTGACTCTGACATCATTTCTCATAAAATCTGTCGCCGTATCCTTTAATGTATATCTAACTGATAAAATCGGAGCAGCGGGTGTAGGGCTGTTCTCCCTCATCACAAGCGTTTATATGCTTTTCAAAACGCTTGCCATATCCGGCATGTCGCTTGCCGCTACGCGGCTGAATATTGAATATCCGGGCGACACCCGTTCAATAATGAACAGACTGCTGATATGCGGAATAACCCTCGGAGGGTTTGCGGGAATTCTGCTGTTTTCTCTGTCCGGTCTGTGCGCAGACAAATGGATATGCGACTCCTCCGCGACAATGCCGCTCAAAATACTCTCTCTGTCATTGCCGTTTATATCCCTGTCGGCGGTTTTTTCCGGCTATTTCACGGCAATACGGAAAATGGCGCGCTATTCCCTCGTTCAGGTCATTGAGCAAATATCAAGGATATCTATAGCTGTAGGCTGTCTAAATTTACTCATCGGTTACGGAGAAAAGGTGGCAGTCTGCGGCATTACAGCCGGAATAACAGCGTCCGAGGCAGTATCTTTTTTGTGCTGTCTGTCGATATATTTATTTGACAAAAGAAAGCTCAATAAAAAGCACACAAGCATTCAATTTATCCGCAAATTTCTGCGTATTGCGGTTCCGGATTCGCTCGGATCGGTTCTGAGAAGCGGTCTAAACACCATCCAACACCTGCTTGTTCCGATAAGCCTGCGGAAATCGGGTTTTTCGCAGGTGCAGTCCATGTCCGACTACGGCATAATCCACGGAATGGCGCTTCCGATAGTATTGTATCCGTCGAGCTTGCTCGGAGTTCTCTCGGGACTTTTGATACCTGAAATCGCCGAATGTTACAGAAAAAAAGATAATAAGGAAATATCTTACATAACAAGCCGCGTACTGACCGCAACCTTTATCTTTTCTATAGCAACAGCGGGAATCATCGCCGGTTTTTCTAAAGAGCTGTCACTGGCCGTATTTAATACCGAAGACGCGGCAGGTTTTCTGAAGCTTATTGCACCGCTGATACCGGTAATGTATGTAGATATGACCACCGACGGCATACTCAAGGGGCTTGACGCACAGCTTACTATAATGAAAATAAACATACTTGATTCGTTTCTATGCGTCATGCTGGTATTACTGCTTGTCCCGAAAACCGCAATGCCCGGATATATATTCACAATATACGCAGGAGAGGTAGTCAATTTTATTTTAAGCTTCAGTAAGCTCAAAAAAACCGCTTCATTCAAAATCGGTGTCGGCAAAAACATAATACTGCCGCTGATTTCGGTAACAGCGGCAGTATTTACGGCAAAAGCGGTATTATCCGGCATAATATCGGCCGAAAGCAGTCTCGGCACAGCGGCAATGATAACAGTCGCGGCTATTCTCGACCTTGTGATAATGACGATAACCGGCTGTATAAGCCGTGAGGAGCTACACTGGTTCAAGTCGATTTTCTATTGATTTATCTCTTTACAAAAAACTCTTCATACCAAAGAATGAAGGTATAGATCATCCAAACCTTTTTCATATTGTGTGCGCCGTTCTTATGGTCGTCAAGCAGCTTAATTACTGCGTCCGTATCAAAGAATTTTGCCGCAATGTCTCCGGCGAATTTCTCCTTAATAAGATTATAGTACTTGTCTTCGCGCAAAAGTGCATCCAACGGAACGGGAAAGCCTTTTTTCTTCATTTTCGCACTGCGCTCAGGTATTTCGGTTGCCGCGGCTTCTCTAAGCGCAAGCTTTGTAAAATCGGCTCCTGCTCTGTATTCCGGCGGGATCTGCATGGCAAGCTCCAGCACCTTTTTATCAAGGAACGGCACACGAAGCTCGAGAGAGTGAGCCATACTCATTCTGTCGGCCTTCTGAAGTATATCAAACGCCATCCAAACATGAATGTCGGCATACTGGCACTGCGACTCGCTGTCAAGGCCTGAGACCTTGTCGAAAACGCCCTTGGTCAGCAGTGCGGGATCACCGCCCGTGACCTTGCTTTTCAGCACAGTATTCCTGTCTTTGGCAGTAAACACATAATTGCAGCGCGCATATCTTTTCCAAACCGGCTGACCGCCGCTGACTATAAAGTGTTTTCCCTTAAAGTTGGGGGCATGCGACAAAGCCTTACTTGCAGCCTTTCTCAAAACAGAGGGTACCTTTTCGTATTTTGAAAGCTGAGCCTCCGCCTGATAGAGCGGGTATCCTCCGAAAAGCTCGTCTGCGCCCTCACCGGACAGCACGACCTTGAGATACCGTGACGCATCCTCGGCAAGATAATAAAGCGGCACCTCAGACGGATTGCAAAGCGGCTCGTCAAGGATGTATTGAATCTTTGCCTGATCCTCAAAGAACATATCGCCGCTCATTTTGCGCTGAATATTAGGAAGGTTTACGGCACGCGCAAATTCTGCGGCGTCGTCAAGCTCGCTAAGTGCATTTCCTTCATAGCCTATAGAAAAGGTTTTGACCGGTTCCTCAATATTGGTATTTGGATTTACAGCGGCACGGGATGAGACCTCCTTTGCGACAAAGGAGGAATCGACTCCGCTGGAAAGGAAGCATCCGACCTCAACATCGCTTATCCTATGGGCCTCAACCGACTCGCGGAAGACCTCAATAATCTTGTTCTTCCAGTAATCAAGGCTCTTTGTACGGTCGATATTATATTTGATATCGTAATACTTCTCGATTTTAAGCCGGCCGTCCTTGTACTCAAAGCAATGACCGCCGAGAAGTTTATAAACATCCCTGAAAAACGTATTTTCATTGGGAATATATTCAAAGCAAAGGTAATC
>JAQXGK010000037.1 GCA_029006345.1 Bacillota bacterium | reverse complement strand
CTTATCGGCGCCGGCAATAACCCCATGGTCGGCATGACAGTTGCTATCGCCGTTGCGGTAGAAGAAGCAAGCAAGTAATTCTGTTTAGTATGTTAAAAGGCTGTAAGCATTTGCTTACAGCCTTTTTGTTGTTATTTGTTTCACCGGACAGGGTTTTGTCCGGTGCTGAAAAGTCTTTTCTTTGCTTCTGTTCTTTTCTTCAGAAAAGAAAGAAAAAACCTTGTTTATGCCATGAAATCCTCAAAATTCTTTGACATTATCTTGTCCTTGATTTCGCTGCTTGCCGCGCTGTTCTCCACATTCAAGAGTGTGCTTCTCATGCAGTAGAGCGGCGACATGGAGCCGTAAATCAGCTTGTCGGCGGAAATACCGCGCCCGTCTAAGACGACATCCAGCGAGAACAGGTAATGGTTAAGATTGGAGATATCCGCCCAGAGATTGGGCAGAGAGTTGATATCCCCCGCTATGCTGCCAAGCTCGTCAACCGCCGCGCTGGAAAGCAGAAATTTCGTTTCGGGGCAGGCCTTTGCGAGAGCGGCAGTGTCACCGGCAGGCGGGAAGGACTGATTTATCAGGTAGTCGAGACGGTAGTCCTCCATGCGCTCGGTAACAATAACTCGCAGTCCGAGCTCGCCTGCCTTGCGGCAGTATTCTACTACAGTCGGATCGGTCAGTGCGTACTTGTGATAGGAAGGGCAGAGGCGAACTGCAACCGCTCCAAGCTCTTTTTTGCCCTTTTCGAGATCGTCGGATGAGCCGGGAAGCATCGGGTTTGCTGTCATGACAAAGCCGTAACCCGAACCCTTAATTATTTCAGCGGCGTCAATGTCATTTTCATACGGGTCGTTGTGAAAGACTCCCGTAATACTACCGACTAAACCGCCGGAAATGCCGTTCGCCGCATGCAGAGCCTTGAGGTCTGCGAGGGTTCCCTTGAATATTTTTCTGAAGGGCCAGCTTCCGATAAAGCCGCTTACATCATATTTTTTCATATCAGTAACCACCTTTCGCTTATCAGAGCTTGAGCCCGAATAATTTGATAGCGTTGCCGGACAGCATCTTTTCCCGATCGGCCTCGGAGCAGTCGGCTTCAAGTATCTGGCCGTAGCTCATATTGAACGAAGCGCCCATGTCGGTGCCGAACAGAATTCTGTCCGCTCCTATCTGACGAATGGTGTAGTTCAGGTCATCCGCACGGTATATAGAGCCGGATATGTCGACCGATACATTTTTGTACGGTGCAATGGGCTTTATGCCGTTGTAGCAGTCGGCGCCGAGATGTGCCATGAGGATTTTAGCCTCAGGATAGCGCTTTGCAACATTTGCCACGTTCTGACCGAGCGATTCGTACGGAAGCTGATCGACAGCCTTGTAAAAGCTGTGAATAAGCACCGGAATATCGTATTTTATGCACTGTTCGTACAGCGGATAGCATAGCCGGTCGTCGCAGTAGGTGGCGACCCAGAGCTTCATTCCGATAAAGCCCTGCTCCTCAATGCCACGGCGGAGCACGTCCATTGCATCGGCGTTGCGCGGGTTGACATATACATAGCCCTCGAATATGTCGGGATAGGTTTTGAGCGTCTTTTCGGCCTCGCTGTTAAGCTCGCGTATCTCGTCCTCGTCGGGAATGTAACAGCCAAGCGCCGAAATGAATATTTTTTTGATATTGTGCACCTCGGCAGCCTTTAACAAATCCTGCCTGTCAGCTTCATATTTGTTTTTCCATATGTGTGCGTGAACATCGATAATCATGTGTTCTCTGTCCTTTCGGATTATACTATTTCATAAATATCTGCCCTGTCGAGCACAAACAGCCGACCCTCGGGTGACATGGCGATGTTGTATATCGGTCTGGCAAGCCCGCATACTTCTTCGACTTCAAGCTCGGAGTTCATGTAGTACAGCTTGCTTTCGAGGCAAACGACAGCGCGCTTGCCGTCGAGCTTGAGCGCCGCATGCAGCCACTTGTCGGTCACTTCTGAGCTGATGAGCTCCAGCCCCGGCGAATAGGTGTTGAATCTGTGCTCGTTCAAAGCCACATTGTAGACCGACGCCACGATCCTGTCGTCAAAGGCGATGCACGGACCGATATGATATCCCTCGGGCACGGTAACATCATACTTTACATTGAAGTCGGTGTCAATAGCATATATGTGCATAAGCTCGCTTGATTTTTGCAGACCGTTTGCGTCGGGCGTTGTGCTGACATAAACCAGCTTTCCGTCGGTGAAGACCTGATTCGGAGAAAGCTTGGCAACGGTGGATTCCCAGAATCTTACCTCGTCGGTCCGGGTGTCGATGACTGATATCGCTCCGCCGTAGATGCCGTAATTTGCCCAAAATCCGGTCCATATATTGCCGTCGGGACCGATTATGCTCTTGGCATGCGGGCGGGCGTAGCCCTCCTTGTCGAGGCATTTTATGGTTCTCGGGTTTATGTTGTCGTCAGCGTTGAAGGGCTTTGTCGGGTCATACACTATGTGCGCGCCGCTGACATACGAGGTCATGTATATCTTTCCGTTTTTTTCGACGATACCGTAAACCTCGCCGCCGCCGCCGGTCACCGTGTCGGAATTCCGTATCTCGCCGGTTTTGAGGTCGAGAGAGCAAATAGTCAGACCGAATTCGCTTGCTCCCCATATTTTGCCCGAATGATCGCAGGCAAAGCTCATCATAGCGGTCGACGGGGGAGTGACCGGGATTCTGCGCTTCTCCTTTTTGCCGTCGGGATAAAGGACGTAGTAGTCCTGACCGTCAGCGTAGTATTTGTTGCCGTTTTTGAACGGCTTTGGCTCCGGGCGCTCGAAGGTGTCCTCTGCCGGCGCTTCGCTCAGCTCGGCAAAGGTTCTTCTGTCGAAGTATCTCGGCCCGTTTTTGCCCTTGACCTCGAGTATGTCGGGGCTGACCCTGCCTAAGCTGCCGTCTATATGCTGTATGAATTCCTTTTTGTATATGTCATATACGGCTACCTCACTGCCGTCCATCACACAGTCTACCGCGATAAGTCCGCTGCCGCCGACATCGGAAAGCAGCCTGCGTGAATAAAGGTTGCTCCTTCTTGTCGTTGCACAGCCCAGGCTCTCGGCCCTGTGGGCTTTCATATCGTATTTTATCAGCTGACAGCCCGGAAATGTTCCGCAGTAGGCGTTGCCGTCGCTTGCTTTCACAAATGAGTAAATGTAGTTTTCGCCAGGAATATTCTGCGTAGCAATAAATTTTCTCTGCCTGAGATCGAAGGTATGGATACTGCCGTAGGTCATACAGCAGCCGATAAGCAGATATTCGTCGTTCATATTCAGTATCGCCCACGCACCGTTATCGTTGGGAAGCGTTATCTGCTCGCCCTCGTCGGTGTCAGGGTCGATAATGATTATGGTTCCGGTTTTGCCGGAGGCGTAGTTTGACAGTACGAGCTTTTCCCGTCCGTCTTTCGGGTCGTTGATTCGGGTTCTTCCGAGAATACAGAAATTCCTGCTCGGAGAACCTAATAGCTTTGCACTTTTCATTGTACCTACCTGTCCTTGATAACAAAAATGCCGTTTTTTCAGGCTGTCTGCAATATGCTCTTATTCTACAGTTATTTTTTAGGTATTGCAATAGCCGTTTGGCAAAAAAATGCCGATATTGGCGCAAAAAAACACCCGCTGTTTGAACAGCGGGTGCAAAAAATGCCTTTTTATTAAAGAGCGGCCTTTGCCTTCTCTACGAGAGCTGCAAAGCCCTCCTTGTCGTTGACTGCGAGTTCGGCGAGCATCTTTCTATTGAGATTGATGCCGGCCTTCTTGAGACCGTTCATGAATCTGGAGTAGTTGATGCCGTTTGCCTTGGCCTGAGCGGAGATACGGGTGATCCAGAGAGAACGGAAATCTCTCTTCTTGAGCTTTCTGCCTGTGAATGCGTAGTTGCCGCTCTTCATTACGGCCTGTTTGGCCATCTTAAAATGCTTTGACTTTGAACCCCAGTAGCCCTTGGCTGCCTTAAGTACCTTTTTTCTTCTCTTTCTTGTAGAAAGTGCGCCCTTGATTCTTGCCATGATTATTTACCCTAACCGTCCGGATTTGCCGAACGGAATTATTCCTTTCGTAATCTTTTATTCTTTATGCGTAGGGGAGGAGCTTCTTGATGTTTTCTGCGTTACCCTTTGCGATATATGCAGATTTGCGAAGACTTCTCATTCTCTTGGCACTCTTGGCGCCGGTCTTGTGTCTTCTGCCCTGCTGAGTCATCTTAACCTTTCCGGATTTGGTGAGGCTGAATCTCTTTGCAGAGGCCTTATGTGATTTGATCTTTCCCATTGTAATACTCCTTCGTTTATTTAGTCTTTGGTGCTACGAACATAGTCATAAAGCGTCCCTCAAGGTTCGGCTTTTTCTCAACAACACCGTAATCCGAGATCGCTTCCTCAACTCTCTTCATTACGCCGAGACCGAGATCGGTGTGCTGCATTTCTCTGCCGGAAAACATAAGCGAAACCTTAAGTCTGTTGCCGGCTTCGAGAAATCTGATGGCGTGACGAATTTTTGTGTTGAAATCATGATCTCCGATTTTGCAGGAAAACTTAACTTCCTTTACTTCGACAACGACGGCCTTCTTGCGGGATTCCCGCTCCTTCTTGTCGCGTTCGAAGCGATACTTACCATAGTCCATGATTTTACATACGGGCGGGTCGCTTTTCGCCGACATTTCGACCAAGTCAAGATCCCTGTCGTATGCCATATCAAGCGCTTGCTTAATTCCGACTACACCGATTTGTTCGCCTTTGTCGTCGATAAGGCGTACGCTCTTAGCTCTGATATGCTCATTGATGTTGAGATCTTTTGTGCTAATATTCAAGCACCTCCAAAAAATTAAAATATGCGGAGAAGAACTCTCCGCATAATCGTAAACAAAGCCTGGGCTTCATCGGTGATTAACCCGCCGTGCATAAATCGCCGGAAGGTGAGAACGGATGGTGTTCTTCTTCTTTGTTCTGCTATTCTACCACGTGTCTCTCATATTGTCAACAGTTTTTTTGTTTTCGCGCTTGTCGAAATATGACAGCCGTGATAAACTTTTGTCTTGACTCATAAAGGGTACACATATATAATATATAGAGTTATCGGTATATTATTCAAAATTGATTATTTAAGGGAAGATTTGAAATGACAACAAAAAGAGCATTGCTCATAGTAAATCCGAGAGCAGGTAAAGTTAAGAATACAGAGGTTATTACCGATTATATAAAGACAGAATTCGGCAAATGCGGCACCGAGGTTGATGTCAGGTACACCACCTGTAAGGGTGACGCCACGGTCATAGCGGAGGATAACGCCGGAAAATACGACTTTTATATCTGCTGCGGCGGCGACGGCACCTTCAGCGAGACCATATCCGGCATTATGCAGATGGATGAAAAGGTGCCGATAGGCTATATCCCGACCGGCTCCACTAACGATATGGCAAAGACGCTCAATCTTCCGAAGGATTTCAAGCAGGCGACTCATGTCTGTGCGGCAGGCGTTCCGACAGCGCACGATGTCGGTGTGTTTAACGAGGAAATGTACTTTGCATATATCGCATCGTTCGGCGCTTTCACCGAGGTTTCCTATTCCACCTCACAGAAGATGAAGAATAATTTCGGCCATTTCGCGTATATTATCGGCGGGGTGCGTCAGATACCGCACCTGCGTTCATATAACGTTACCGTCCGCGCAAACGGCGAGGAATTCACCGGCGACATACTGTTCGGAAGCGTGTCGAATACGCTTTCGTTTGCCGGTCTGTTCAGCTTTAATAAAGAGGACGTTTCTCTCAGCGACGGCGAATTTGAGGTGCTGCTTGTAAAGAAGCCTACCGGGGCGATCACGCTCGGAAGAACCGTCCACGGAATGCTGCATAAAAAGTATGAGAAGAATAATATTATACTTTTGCACGCAAAAGAGGTGGAATTTGAATTTAATTCAGATGTGCCCGACTGGTCCCTCGACGGAGAACACTGCAGCGGCAGACAGCGCATTACCGCCCGCGCCGCGGAAAAGACGATAGAGATTATCAGATAATGACTAAAACTAAGGAAAGTTAAGAAATTAAGGATTAAAGTACATGAATATTTGGTTGGAGGCTTTGCTGTTCGCGGTAGGCGTGGTGCTTATCGTCAAGGGCGGAGACGTTTTTGTTGATGCGGCAGGCTGGATCGCCGAGGCGTCGGGGATTCCCAAGTTTATTGTCGGCGCGACAATAGTCAGCGTGGCTACGACGCTTCCGGAAATGATTGTGTCGGTAATGGCGACTGCCGACGGCGAAATAGATATGGCGGTTGGGAACGCCGTCGGGTCGGTCACGGCGAATACGGGACTTATTCTCGCACTCGCGCTTATCTTTATGTCGCTTGCCACACCGCGGCGTGTGTTTTTGCCTAAGATTCTCATGCTCATAGCCTCAGCTTTTGTGACTGTAGCGGCCTGCCTCGGAGGTCAGATCGAGGTGTGGGGCAGTGTCGTGCTTGCGCTTTTGTTCGTAATATTTATTATAGAGAATATCAAAAATGCCAAGACCGAGGAGCAATCCTGCGAGCGTCCCGAGGTTACCAAAAAAATAGTTGCGGTCAAGGTTATTATGTTCGTTCTCGGCGCGGCGGCCACCGTCGGCGGCTCACGTCTGCTTGTATCAAGCGGCACCGCCATCGCGGAGTTTTTGGGCGTGCCGTCCCGTATTATAGCAGTTACCATGGTCGCAGTGGGCACCTCGTTGCCTGAGCTTGTTACGACAGTCACCGCGATTGTCAAGAAACAGGCGAGCCTTTCCGCCGGAAATGTTATCGGCGCAAATATTATCGATATGACGCTTATACTGCCTGTTTGCTCGGCGGTGTCCGGCTCGCGCCTTCCGATATCCGCGGCAAGCGTCGCCGTCGACTTTCCCGTTTGTCTTGCGGTAACGCTTATCGCAATGCTGCCGCTTATCATAAAACAGCGTTCGTATAAGTGGCAGGGAATACTGCTTCTTTGCGTCTACGCCGCTTATGTTGCCGCCACGGTGTTGCTTTGATATATCCGAAAAATTATATACCCGCCGAAATAACCTTAGCGGTTGTTTCGGCGGGTATTGTCTTTTGTGTATTGTTTTTTTCGCAGGGTCGCACGGCGGCTCAGACGTTAAAGCGGAACAGCACTATGTCTCCGTCCTTCATCTCGTAATCCTTGCCCTCACTTCGCACAAGGCCCTGTTCCTTTGCGGCGGTCATACTCCCGAGTCTTATGAGATCGTCATAGGAAACCACCTCTGCGCGGATAAATCCGCGTTCAAAGTCCGAGTGTATCTTGCCCGCGGCCTGGGGTGCGAGGGTGCCCTTCTTGATTGTCCAGGCCCGTACTTCGGGTTTTCCGGCGGTAAGGTAGCTGATAAGTCCGAGCAGTCTGTAGCTTGCTGTTACCAGTCGGTCGAGAGAGGACTCCTTTAAGCCGAGGTCTTCGAGAAATACTTTCTTTTCGTCGTCCTCAAGCTCGGAAAGCTCCGCTTCTATCTCTGCGCATACCGGCACTATTTCGCTGCCCTCGCTGTCTGCGTGCGCCTTGAGAGCCGCGTAGTATTGGTTGCTGCTTTCGAGATTGTCTATGTTTTCTATGTCGCCTTCGCTGATGTTGGCCATGTATATTATCGGCTTCATACTGAGTAAAGGCGATTCGGCGATGGTTTGCTTCTCGCTGTCGCTCAGCTCTACCGCGCGGGCGGAAATACCGTTGTTGAGCGCTCCGAGCAGCTTTTCGACTGCATCAATCTCCGTTTGCGCGCTTTTGTCGCCCTTTAAGCGCTTTTTGGCACGGTCAAGCTTGCGCTCCAGCAGTTCAATGTCGGAAAGAATAAGCTCGTAGTTGATTATTTCGAGATCGCGTATCGGGTCAATGGTGCCCTCGACGTGAGTGATATCGCTGTTTTCAAAACAGCGGACGACATGTATTATTGCGTCGGTCTCGCGTATGTGAGACAAAAATTTGTTTCCGAGCCCCTCGCCCTGCGAGGCGCCTTTAACAAGCCCGGCTATATCCACAAACTCTATTACGGCGGGAGTCACCTTGTCGGGAGAGTACATTTCCGCCAGGCGGTCGAGCCGCTTGTCGGGAACCGCTACCACGCCGACGTTAGGGTCTATTGTGCAGAAGGGATAGTTTGCGGCTTGTGCGCCGCCCTTGGTAAGTGCGTTGAAAAGAGTGCTTTTGCCGACATTCGGCAGGCCGACTATACCGAGTTTCATCTGATTTCCTCCAAAAAAGTCAAGCTTGCGCTTGTTTCTACATAACAATTAGTAATTATATCATACAGACCTCTCAAAATCAATCTCAAAATATATGACTGTATTTTTGCCAAACTATTTCATTTTTTTAAACAATGGTGTATAATAAATCCGCAAAGTGAAATTTTGTTAACAATTAAATTGTTAATAAAGTTTCACATTCGCCCTGAGGGGCAGTGAAATAACAGAGGAGAAACATATGGCTACGAAAATTCTTGTTGTCGATGACGACCTCAATATTTGCGATGTTCTCAAGCTGTATCTCGAAAACGAGGGGTACGAAGTGGTTCTCGCAAATGACGGCGTTTCGGCGGTTGCAACCTTCAAAAGCTACGAACCGGATCTTGTACTGTTGGATATCATGCTTCCGAAAAAGGACGGATGGCAGGTTTGCCGCGAGATACGCGAGATTTCAAATAAGCCCATTATAATGGTCACCGCAAAGGGCGAGGTGTTTGATAAGGTGCTCGGCCTCGAGCTGGGCGCGGACGATTTCATAGTCAAACCGTTTGACATGAAGGAGATCTGTGCGCGCGTCAAGGCTGTTTTGCGCCGCAGCCTTGCGCACGACAGCGTATCTGACGGTGAGGTTATCAAGTATGAGAATATTGAGATAAGTCTGCAGAAGTACGAGCTTAAGCTCAACGGCAAAGCGATAGATATACCGCCCAAGGAGCTTGAACTTTTGTATTTTCTTGCGTCAAACAGCAACCGCGTCTTCACGCGTGACCAGCTGCTCGACAAGGTCTGGGGCTTTGACTATCTCGGCGATTCCAGAACAGTGGACGTGCATGTCAAGCGCCTCAGGGAGAAGCTCGAGGGCGTCAGCGATAAATGGATGCTCAAGACTGTTTGGGGCGTCGGATATAAGTTTGAAGTGCTTTGAACGGCGGCTTTCGGTAAATTAAATGTTCAAAAGCGTTTTCAGAAAGTATCTCGCGGCATTTTCGGTCATCATATGTATAAGCTTCGGCGTGATTGTTGTTTTGCTTTACAGCGGGCTTGATAATTATGCCTACGACATCAGAGGGAATATTCTCGAGGACACCGCAGACTCGGCGGTGCGCGCGGTAAATTCGTATATGAGCCTGATGAACCGCGACCTTGAGTATCTGCTGACAAATGAGACAGAGCAGATGCAAAGCAATGTGGATGTTTGGGCGGAAAGCTCGGAATCGGTTGTATTTCTGACGGATACGGATGGTAATATCCTGCTGTCCAGCTCGAACTATATATCCGACGGCAGGCCGGTGCCCGACGGAGTCATAGCGTCTCTGTCGTCCGGGAAAAATGAATATAAGGTCAGCACTCTTGCGGGTTTTTTTGAAGATAAGCATTTGTGCAGCATGAAAATAATCAGAAGCGCCGACGATTCGGCAGATATCGCCGCACTGTTTGTCTGCGCGTCGGACGAGCAGACGGGCGAGCTGCTCAACAGCCTTGCAGGCACGCTTCTGCTTGCAATATCCGCGGTATTTATGTTTGTTCTGCTGTCTGTGTTTTTTATCAGCCGTAAAATCACCGAGCCGCTCAAAAAAATCAGCGAGGCGGCGCGGGCCTTCGCACACGGCAATTTTGAAATGCGCGTGCCGGTCAAGGGCAGCGACGAGGTAGCGTCACTCGCCGTAGCATTTAATAATATGGCGGATTCTCTCGAACGCCTTGAGGATACCCGGCGGATGTTTATAGCAAATGTCAGCCACGACCTGCGCAGTCCGATGACCTCTATTGCCGGGTTTATCGACGGCATACTCGACGGCGCCGTCAAGCCGGAGGATCGCGAGCATTATCTTACTATTGTAAAAAGCGAGATAAATCGCCTGTCGCGTCTGGTATCCAGCCTTCTCGATATTTCGCAGATAGAGGCAGGCGAGCGCAGATTTACCAAGCGTCCGTTCGATATTTGCGAGATGGCGCGCCAAATACTCATTTCCTGCGAGGCTCGGATAGAGCAAAAGAATATCGATATAGAATTTGACTGCGACCAGGACAATATGTGGGTGTATTCAGATGAAGACGCCATACATCAGGTAACATACAATATTGTGGACAATGCCGTCAAATTTGCAAATAACGGCGGCTCTCTGAGCATAGGAATCCATCGCAGTGAGAAGGATAAGAAAGTACTTGTAAGCATCCGCAATACGGGAGAGGGTATAGCGTCGGCGGATTTGCCGTATGTTTTTGAACGTTTTTATAAGTCGGACCGTTCGCGCGGTCTCGATAAAAGCGGCGCGGGTCTCGGACTGTTTATCGTAAAAACCATTCTTGAGAGTCTCGGCGAAACTATACAAGCCGAGTCCAAAGAGCATGAGTATTGTGAATTTTTGTTCACACTGACCGAGAGCCGTTCCGGTAAATCAGGCAGAAAAAAGCCGCAAAACAGAGCGAAAAAACAGGCAAATTGAAAAATTGATAAACTGTCACATAATGTTCTTGTTTTTTTCAGATTGCCGAATTACAATTTGGGCATAAGAAAAACGGAGGACGACTTCAGTTTGAAAGAAAGGATGAATATATATGGACGAATTCAATAATAACCAAAACAATCTCGGGGAAGAACAAGAGTCCCGGAGCGCCGCGCCCGACGAAAACAGAGAGCCGGCAAATGAGGTGAATCCGCAGTACGAAAATCGTGATGATGAGCAGCAGCCGGGCTTGCAGAGCGATACGTCCCCCGCATCCGACCTGCAAAGCGATGCTTCTCCAGCACCTGCACAGCCGCAGCAAGGGAACAACGCATCCCCCGATTACAACTACGGCTATGCCTGGAACGGCAATTCCGCTCCCAAAAAGAAAGGCGGCGGCATAAAAGCTCTTGCGATAGTCATGAGCATTATCGCCGTGCTCGCGCTTTCGGCGGTCGGCGTGTTGATAGCGCACCGGTTCGGCGACCGATATCTACCTGCTTCGCAGCAGAACTCAACGGTGACAAGCGACAAGACGGCCGATCCCGAGGACGGCGCAGTGTCGGGCAATAAGGAGACCGATTCTCCGGTGGTAACCGTTCCCAAGGGAGACGATGACGACCGGGAGCTCACAAAACAAGAGATCATCGCAAATGCCAAGCCGAGCGTAGTCGGAATTACCGCTGAGCTTCAGGGCGGCACTGTCGGCGGAACAGGCTTTGTGTACGCCGAAGAGGGGTATATCATAACAAATTACCATGTGGTCAGCGGAGCCGAGAAGATTGTAGTTACGACAAGCGAGAATGAGGAGCTCGACGCGCAGCTCGTCGGAGGAGATTCGCTTTCGGATGTTGCTGTGCTCAAGATAGAGGCGGGCAAGCTGAAGGCTCTCACAATGGGCGATTCGGACGATATCGTCGAGGGCGACGAGGTTATTGCCATAGGAACACCTGCGGGGCTTAATTTCGCAGGCACCTGCACACACGGTATAATTTCCGCTGTAAACCGCAACATACAGATAACCGACAGCTACGGCAAGGTTAAGAAAAATCTGACGGTCATTCAGACGGATGCCGCCATAAATTCCGGCAATTCCGGCGGTCCGTTGCTTAACAGCAAGGGTCAGGTAATCGGCGTGAACTCGCTTAAGCTTGCCGGCAATTATGAGAATATGAGCTTTGCGCTTCCGATAAACGGCGTTGTAGAAATTACAAGTCAGCTTATTTCAAACGGTGAGGTCACCGAGCGTCCGGAGGGTAGCTTTGCCAGCGGCACTCCCGCCATTGGTGTTGTGGTAATGTCGGTCAGCGAGGCCGATGCCAAGAACTACGGCTGGCCGCAGGGCGCGTATGTTTACTCGCTCGACATCGGCGGAGCGGCAGAGAAGGCAGGAATTAAGCGCGGCGATATCATCACGGCTTTTGACGGCAGCGATGTTACGAACAACCAAGACCTCGTATCGCTTATAGCCAATAAAAAGGTCGGCGACACCGTGAATGTGAAGGTGTTCCGCGACAGTGAGTATATCGAGCTTACTGTAACGCTTCAGGAGTCAAAGGGATAAATTTGTATGGCGTACCCGTCGTTCCGAAGGGTGCTGAAAGCAAAAACGGTGCAATCCGAAAGGACTGCACCGTTTTTTGTCGCAATTGTGCGGAAGGTATCCCTGTGAAAAAGGAGACGGATATAGCTTTATTTCATCCCTTGCTTGTCATCTTCGACGAGCATATATCCGATGCCCGCCTGCTTGAGCATATATGCGCATAAAATCCCTGCAATACCCCCTCCGATAATCAATACATCGGTTTTGGCGTCGGTTTTTAATGCTTCGAATTCCGGCGCTTGAGATGTTTCGGACCATATGGAATCTTTCATAATACTACCTTCCGTTCGTTTTGGTTAGTATTTGCCGGCGAAAGAGGTTTTATTATAAAAAAACACCATTGAGCCCGACCGGTCGCGTGCGTTTGCTCAATGGTGTGTAATCCTCAGCAGTGCTTATTCTTGATAATATTGAAACCTTATTCGTATAGAACCCGCTTTTTTGTCAGTCAGAACAGATAGTCCTCGCTGACCTTGTCGCCGAACAGCAGATCGTATTGAATCGTCTGCATATCGCTCAGCGCCTTTTCCATATCCTCGGTAGGCTGTTTCACGGGCTCGCCGTCGCTTGTCAGGCAGACAAACGGTGTGATTCCGTGGAATGACTGATAGATATAGTCGAGGAAATAGTAGTAGTTCGGCCGGTCGAGACCGAGCGTGCGCGTAACATACGGCATAAGGAAGAACATCGACATATCCTCTGTTTGGTGAGTCGGAGTTTCTTCGAAGTTGTTCCATACCACGTAGGGGGTAGAGTGGAGCTTGTAGTTTGATTCGAGAGTGCCAAGCGAGCCCGTATATCCTATTGCCTCAAAGGTCGCCTCGGGCCCGTCGCTGATATACGGCACATGGTCGCCGAAAAATATGATTATCGTCGGCTCGCCGCAATTTGAAAAGTAATCGACAAGCTGACCGAGAGCCCGGTCGGCCAGCGCGATTCCCGTGACATACGTCGGGATGGCATTTTGCGCGGATTCTGTCACTTCGGCGTTTATCTCGCAGTTGACAGTTTCTTCATGAAAATCGTCCTTATCGTAGCCTCCGTGATTCTGCATTGAAACCGAGAGATTAAAGAAGGGCTTGCCTGAATCTTTGTTTTGCTCATATTGCTCGATTATTTTTTGTGAAAGCGCCGCGTCCGAATAGAAGTTTGCCCAGCGCTTGGTTTCATAGCCTTCAAAGCTTTCGTCGCTCAGAAATTCGCTGAAGCCGAGAAAACCGTATGCCTTGTCGCGGCTGAAGAAATCCTTCAGATATGGGTGAATGGCAAGGGTTTTGTATCCGTTTTCCTCAAGAAATGACGCCAGCGAATCGGTTTCGCGCCCGAT
Source organism: Bacillota bacterium (assembly GCA_029006345.1). Lineage (GTDB taxonomy): Bacteria > Bacillota > Clostridia > Oscillospirales > SIG627 > SUG1173. Next base: position 1,141 of record JAQXGK010000037.1, on the reverse strand, counting down.
GTAGTTGGTGTAGGCTATCGTGCCGCTCGGCATGAAGTAGTTGGAAAGGCCCGTTATAACTTCAAATTCCGAGTTTGCCGTTCCGCCGCAAAACTGCTGTGTTATCAGCTTTCCCGACAGATAGTTATCGGAAAGCTGACGGTAGTTCGGCAGTAATTCTTCGTCAAAAATCAGGTTTTCGCTCTCCTGAATATCAATAAAGGCTTCGCTCATCAGGATGATTATATTCGGATTTTCGACCTGAATATCCTGTTGCGTACAGAGCTTTTCCTGCGAGGTAATACCCGCTTCGGAGAGTGTTTCGAGTATCCCGTCGGAGTCGGTTGCCTCGGGCACTTCGACGCTGGCGTTCTGATAGTTGAATACAAAGGAGTAGATAAAGCCGTAGTTGTCGTAGTTTTCTAATTGATGATACAGCGACATCGAGATTCCGCGTGCCGCCCGATACGGCGCCGAAAAACATACTCTCGACAGAAGCATAAGGCCTGCGAGTACGGCAAGCGACATGGGCAGCGCAAAGCGGTATTTGACAGCCACATATTTTTTGAAGAAAATATCGGCGAGTATGCTGATTATAACGGCGATGATTATAACGACCGCCGGCCGCACCATGACTGTGTTTATCGAGACATTCATATCGCCGATTATGTTTGCGGCTTCGCCTGCGAGCTTGATGTCCCAGGGAAAAAACGGCTCGGAACGCATTGACGTTTTGAGGTAGTTGACGAGGTGGACGATGTATAACAGTACGCTGACAAGTCCCACCGAAACCGAGAGCTTGGTGGTAATGAGCCAGAGAAAGAGTATAGCCAGCGCTGTCAGTACCGAACAGTTGACAAAAATCGCGTCGGTCGGCGAATTTCCGATAAAGCTTATCATCTCGCCGAGCGATCCGCGCGAAAGCGACTCGCAGAGGACTATCAGTACGAATGAGTATAATAAAACAAGGGCAACGGCAATTGCCCTGAAAACATTCTTTTTGTCCGATACGACGCTGCGTATTGCGGCTTTGATTTTCATGCTTAGACCCCCCTTTGTATTGAGTGCATAACAATATTATTTTATCACAAGCGACATTAAAAGTCAAAAACCGGCGCTCGTTGACATTTATTTTAAGTATTGATATAATCGGAGTTAAAGA